>PXFD01000201.1 GCA_003564505.1 Syntrophomonadaceae bacterium | reverse complement strand
GATTTAAGGTATAATATCTGTATAATTCAATATAGTTACTCTTATCCAGAGCGGAGGAGGGACAGCCCCGATGAATCCCAGCAACCGGATTGTGTGTCACGGTGCTAATTGCTGCGGGGTTTAAACGCCCCGGGAGATGAGGGGTGCCATAAAGGCCTCTTAGAGAGAAGAGGCTTTTTTATTTGAAAAGGTACTTGTAGCTTCCGTACAGATTCAGCTTGCATTTGAAGCGGCGGTTGTAATAACATTAGCAGGAGTAACTATAAATAAAAGTTTTAGAAGGAGGAAGTATTAGTGCGCCAGAAAGACTTTTTGTTTACTTCGGAATCCGTTACCGAAGGACACCCGGATAAGCTGGCTGACCAGATATCCGACACTATTCTTGACGCTATTATGGAGGAAGATCCGAAAGGCCGGGTTGCTGCGGAAACCATGGTTACAACGGGCCTGGTTTTGGTAGCCGGTGAAATTACCACTGAATGCTACGTAGATATTCCCAAGCTGGTCCGGGAGAAGGTAATGGATATTGGTTACACCAGGGCGAAGTTTGGTTTTGACGGAGAAACCTGTGCGGTTCTCAGCTCAATTGATGAACAGTCCCCTGATATTGCCCAGGGTGTTGATGAAGCTTATGAAACCAGGGGCGGTAAAAAAGATGATAAATATGATCTAATCGGTGCCGGTGACCAGGGTTTAATGTTTGGGTTTGCCTGCACTGAAACTGAAGAGTTAATGCCGCTGCCTATTTCCCTGGCCCACAAGCTGGCCCAGCAGCTTGCTGCAGTCCGCAAGGATAATACCCTTGAATACTTGCGTCCCGACGGAAAAACCCAGGTCAGTGTTGCTTACCGTAATGGCAAGCCCTCACACCTGGAAACAGTAGTAGTTTCAACCCAGCATAGCGATGAAGTTACTCTTGATCAGATCGAAAAAGATATGGTCGAACACGTTGTGCGCAAGATTGTTCCGGAGAACTTGATTGTTCCGGAGACCAGGTACCTCATTAACCCGACAGGCCGCTTTGTAGTTGGCGGTCCGCAGGGTGACGCCGGGTTAACAGGAAGAAAGATTATTGTCGATACCTATGGGGGCTATGCCGCTCACGGAGGCGGAGCCTTTTCCGGTAAAGATCCAACCAAGGTTGACCGCTCTGCCTGTTACGCTGCGCGGCATGTTGCCAAAAACATTGTTGGCGCCGGGTTGGCCGAACAGTGCCAGGTCCAGGTCGCTTACGCTATTGGTGTGGCTCATCCTGTGTCGCTGTCGGTCGAAACCTTTGACACGGAAAAGGTGCCGGTAAAGGTAATTGAAGAAATGATCAGAAAGCATTTTGACCTGCGCCCGGCTGCGATTATTGATAACCTGAAACTGTGTAATCCTATTTATCAGCAGCTTGCTGCTTACGGTCACTTTGGGCGTCCCGAACTTGATTTGCCCTGGGAAAAGCTGGACAAAGTTGACCTGTTGAAGGAAGCGCTGTAAGCTGATATCCTTTTGACAGCTGCAGGCAGAACGGTGCCAGTAGTAATACTATTAAATCAATGAACCCGTGAGGAGCAGCAATTAAATGCTTCTCCTCACGGGTTTTTTATTTAGTGCCAGGCAGGATTTAGCTGCTGAAATGTGGTATAAATGAACTGTTTGACTCTTTTGTCTGAAACTACTATCTCTGGAGGTTTTTATCCTGGAGCAGTTTGAAGGAACCTTGGATAAAATCAGATTTTATAGTGAAGAAAGTTCATACATGGTTGGTGTACTGCGCTGCCAGGACGGTAAAGCAATTACCATAGTGGGCAGCTTTCCGCCTATGCGGGAAGGTGAAAATCTGCAGGTCAGTGGTCAGTGGCAGGTGCATAACCGCTATGGTAAACAGCTCGCTGTAGAACACTGGGAACGTCTTATGCCGAAAACAACTGCCGGCCTGAAAGGCTATCTTGGTTCCGGCCTGATTAAAGGTATCGGCCCGGCCACAGCAAATAAAATAGTTGATCATTTTGGGCTCGACACCCTTGATATTATTGAAAACGAACCGTACCGTCTGCAGGAAGTTGACAGCATCGGGGCAAAAAAAGCGGCAGGAATCATAGACAGTTACAAACAGTATAAAGACGTTCAGAATGTCCTGATTTTTTTGCAGGGCTACGGCGTAAGCGTCGGACAGGCGATGCGCCTTTACCGTCGCTACGGTTCGGATACCATAAAGCAGGTCCAGGAAAACCCCTACCGTATGGCAGAAGATATTTTCGGTGTCGGTTTTAAAACAGCCGATAAAATTGCCCGTCAGCTCGGCCTGCCTGAGGATGCCCCGCAGCGAATCCAGGCTTCAATTTCTTATACCCTGAGCAGGGCTGCCGAGCAGGGACATGTTTACCTGCCCCGCGAGCTTTTATTTGAAAGAATTAAAGAACTGCTGGGTGATACCGGGGAACCCCTGTCCGAATCATATCTTGAAGAACAGCTTCGCCAGATGATTGAAGTAAAACGTCTCTTCAGCGAAATGCAGGAATCGGGTGAAGCAGTATACTATGCTCCCTTTTACCAGGCCGAGCAGGGATGCGCCCGTATGCTCCTGGAGCTTGAAAGCAAAGTTAGCCCCTACTCCCAGCTTGAGATGAACCAGGTTCTAGGTAAGATTCAGCATGATTCTTCTCACCTCACGGAAGAGCAGCTTCAGGTTCTGGAAGAAGCTTTGCAAAATGGGGTCCTGGTGGTTACCGGTGGACCGGGTACCGGTAAAACCACGACTATTAAAGCCATGCTGACTACGTTCCTGTCAATGAGACAAAAAGTGCTTTTGGCTGCTCCTACCGGCCGGGCCGCAAAAAGGGTTACCGAGGCAACCGGGGAGGAAGCTTTTACTATTCACCGTATGCTGGAGTACAGCTATACGGAAGGGGAAGGTTTCCGCTTTCAACGCAATGAGGATAACCCGGTTGAGGCCCAGGTAGTTATCATTGACGAAGCATCGATGGTGGATCTTCTGTTAATGTATAACCTGCTAAAAGCGCTTCCCGCCGGCTGCCGGTTAATAATGGTGGGAGATGTTGATCAGCTTCCGGCAGTCGGGGCCGGAAATGTGCTCAGGGATTTAATCAACTCCGGAAATATTCCCTGCTTCCGTCTTAACTACATTTTCAGGCAGGCCCGTGAAAGCCTGATCGTAGTTAACGCCCACCGGGTCAATCAGGGCGAAATGCCTTACCTGAATGTAAAAAATAAAGATTTTTTCTTCATGCAGGAGGAGGATCCGGAATATGCCGCCCAGCTGGTAGTTGAGCTTTGCCAGGAAAGGTTACCTAATTACGGGCCCTATGATCCGCTTCTTGACCTGCAGGTGCTGACTCCCATGCGAAAAACTGCTGCCGGGGTAGAGCGTTTAAACCAGCTTCTCCAGGAAGCCTTGAACCCCAGAACCCGTGACAAGCTTGAAGCTGCGGGCAAAGGAGCTGTTTTCCGCCTCGGTGATAAAGTAATGCAGATCCGTAATAACTATCAGAAGGAAGTCTATAACGGGGATATTGGTCTAATCACTGCCATCGACAGGGAAGAGACAGAAATGGTGGTCACTTTTCGGGACTTACTCCAGCCCCGACCCGTGGTATATGATTTCACAGAGCTTGACGAACTGGTGCTTTCTTATGCTGTTTCAGTCCATAAAAGCCAGGGCAGCGAATACCCGGTAATTATTATGCCCGTTCTAACCCAGCATTACATGCTTTTACAGCGCAACTTGCTTTATACAGGAATAACCAGGGCCCGCAAGCTCGCTGTGCTGGTGGGTAGTAAAAAAGCCCTGGCTATTGCAGTTCGCAATAATAAAGCTGAAGAGCGCTTTACCCTGCTCGATCAGCGTTTACGTATTGGAAATCTGCAGTGATGAAGGCTTTGCTCGACAATGTAATCAGTTTAATTTATCCGGAACGCTGCCTCTTCTGCCGTGCTGTCATTCCAGATCAAGCCGGTCGTCCTCTCTGTGCCGCCTGTGACAAAGAGTTTACTCCTGCCGGATACTTTTGTCCTTACTGTGACTTCAGGCTTTCGTCCAATATCTACTGCATCTGCCGCCCGCTGCAGCCATCACTGCATTCTCTTTATGCCCTAACATTTTTTGAACAGCAGTGGCGTCTGCTTCTGCATAACTATAAATATTACGGGCGCCGTTCACTGGGCCGCCCCCTGGGCAGGTGGCTGGGTTGTGAGCTTGGTGCTCAGCAGGTTTCGCTGCCGGATCTGGTTGTTCCTGTTCCCCTGCACAGGGACCGGGAGAAAGAAAGGGGTTTTAATCAAAGTGCCCTTATTGCCAGGCATCTGGCTCAAGCGCTGGCAGTGCCGTATTACCCGCTTCTATTCAAGCATAAGAAAACTTTATCGCAGACAGCTTTATCACGCCGTGATAGGCAGGAAAATATCTTTGAGGCCTTTAGCCTGGCCGGTCCTGTTAAGAAAGGCTTAACTGTATTGCTGGTTGACGATATTTATACGACCGGATCCACCCTTAGAGAAGCAGCCGAAGTTTTACACAGTCATGGGGCTCTGGTCCACGGGGCAGTGGTTGCTTATAATCCTTTAATCAAGAATTGATCAAAGGAAGGATTTTTTGCTGGACTGGGGAATAGATAATGTAGTAAGATAGATTCCATATCATAAAGCTGGAGGTAACGAATATGGATATAAACGTACGCGGCAAAAATATTGACGCCACACCGGCCCTGGTTGATTATGCCCAGAAAAAACTGAGTAAACTGGATAAGCATTTTGATAAATCCACAGATGTCCAGGTGGTTTTGAGTGTAATCAGGGAAGAGCATATTGTTGAAGTAACCATGAACTTAAATGGTTTAATCTTACGTGGTGAAGAATCCACAGGTGATATGTATG
>PXFD01000062.1 GCA_003564505.1 Syntrophomonadaceae bacterium | reverse complement strand
TAATAGAGCTAAATTTAACCGAAATTGTTTGCCTAGATAAACACAGTATTTGCAGATTAATTGAATGGCGAATCAGGTTCTCCTTATATCGATAGATAAAATATTGTGAATTCATCCATATGGCAAAAAATTCGCTTAGAAAGAAGGAATAACAGTAATTACCTCAGAAATAGTATATAGTCGTAAAATTATTATTACGACTATTAATGAACCCTATCGAGGAGGTATTTTCATGGATGTTATAAGCTATTTATCGGATTGGTTCGCCACTCAATTTCCCAGCATCCTTACTGCAATCCTGATCCTGGTTGTTGGTTGGATAGTTGCACTGATTCTTGCTTCTATTGCCCGCGGGGCTTTTAAGCGGACCGGAGTCAGCGAAAGGGTTGCCCGTTTCATCAAAGGAGAAGAGGATGCGGCCGGCGCGGAGGTTACAAAATGGGTTGGCAGAATCGTCTTTTACCTGGCCATGTTCTTTGTGCTGGTTGCTTTTTTCCAGAACATTGGCCTGACTTTTATCGCTGAACCATTGAATGCTTTTCTGATGAGCATTTTTTCCAATGCACCACTTATTTTTGGTGCTGCTGCCATTTTACTTGTAGCCTGGCTTCTTGCCACCGTGCTGCGCATCATAGTAATACGCGTTTTAGAAGCAGCCAAAGTTGATGAGCGTTTAAGCGAACAGGTTGAAGAAGATAAAGAAGTTAAAAAACTCTCTTTAACTCAGCAAATCGGTAATATTGTATACTGGATCACCTTTTTGCTGTTTATTCCGGCTGTATTAAGTACACTCAGGTTGGAAGGACTTCTTGTTCCGGTTCAGAGCATGTTTGAAAGCATTTTGACTTATATTCCAAACCTGCTCGGGGCCGCACTTGTTCTTGTTCTTGGTTGGTTTGGAGCAAAGATTCTTAAGCGTTTCCTGGTCAACCTGCTTTCTTCACTGGGAATTGACCGGGTTACCGAAAGAGAAGATATTTCCTCCTATTTTGGCAAAAATAAGCCTTCTGAGATTATAGGCATATTTGCCTATGCACTGGTAATGATTTTTGTAATTATCGGTGCTCTCAATGCACTTGCCGTAGAAGCTATAACAGCACCGGCCAGCGCTATGCTTGGCATGATTCTCAATGCACTTCCGGCCATATTTGCCGCACTACTCATTCTGACCATCGCCTTTTTGGTCGGAAGAGTCCTGGTGGGGCTTATTTCCGGCTTACTTTCGGCAGTTGGCTTTGATCAACTGCTTGTCCGTTTGGGCATAGCCCGTGAAGTGGTTGAAGGGAAACGCACCCCTTCGGAAATTGTCGGCTATCTCGTCCTGGTAGCAATCATGCTTTTCGCTGCAATAGAAGCGGCAGGGGTCCTCGGCTTTGTTGTTCTCTCAGGCCTTATTGCTGAACTGACAGTGCTGCTCGGTAGAGTTGTCGTCTCAGTGGTTATCTTTGGCATCGGTCTTTATCTGGCTGGTGTCGCTAAAGAAGTGGTCATGTCCAGCGGCAGCCCCCATGCTGAGCTGCTTTCTAAGCTGGCCCGGCTGGCCGTGCTTGTCCTCGCCGGTGCTATCGCACTGCAGCAGCTGGGAGTAGCCGATGAAATTATAGTTATCGCCTTCGGTGTGCTCATAGGTGCCATCGCTTTAACCGGAGTAATCGCTTTTGGTTTAGGTGGACGGGATGTCGCTTCCCGGGAACTTTCTACCTGGGTTGATGACCTGAAGAAGAAGGAGTAGTGTTTAATAGGAATTGCCTATTTAAATAGCTTGTTAAATATAAAGGCCTCGCACTTTGTTGCGGGGCTTTTATTATTAATATCTTGTCGGTCAGAATGTCCATTTTGCAGCTGTTTTGTATTACAGGGGTTTACTAGTGTTCAATCAAGAACCATCATCTGTTCACCACCGTATTCAACCCCGGCGCACTGGCTGCTGTCTTCATAAATAATTTTGCCGCCTGAATTCTCTTTTAAAATTACCAACACCTTGCCCTGCAGGTTTTCCTGGACCAGCGGCACCATCTGATCCCCGCGGGGCCCGTTTAAGAGAATAAAATCTTCGTTGTTTGTTTCGCAGTTAATGGTCAGGCTGTGGTGCCTGTTTTTTAAATGCATAACTACGTCAGTTCCTTTTTGGATCACTTCTGCCTTGCTGCGATTCATGGTAGTAAACTCGTAAAAGGTGTTACCAACGTAAAGACCGACCAGAAAACCCCGGAAACTCGTCACCGGAAAAGGGATATGAGCCAGGGAACAACTTAGCGAAGCATGCTCTTTTCGGAAGCTATTACCCTGAACCCAGATCCATGAGTAGGGAAAAGCTGACCCCCAGTTTTTCTCAATATATCCTTTACCGCCAGTGAAATCAACTGAATGTCCGTTGATTTCCAGACTGCCATTCAGATCAAAGTCCATGGCACATACCTGCGCGTAGCACTGCATCTTCGGAATATAGTTATAGAAACCCATACTGCCGGGGTTTAAAAAGCTGTCTGGCCAGTCCAGGTAATTACTAAAACCAACCTGGCCCTTAATCTTTGCCTCTTCTCCGGCCAGGTTAAAATCAAGGCCTCTTCGACCAAAGCTGCTGCCGCCCACATTTACTGAAAAAATATCTCTGTCAGCGGAAAAATCGTTAGTTGTAAAACGTTCATATTGATATGTCTTATTCATGCCGTCAACTACCTGGATAAAGGCATGATCGTACTGACCGGCAGGGCTGAAGAAGACACCGGGAATAAAGGCGAAGGCATGCTTCATCTTGCTGTCTACAAGTTTGAAATACCAGCCTTCAAAGTAGTTTTTACCAAGTCTGCCGTGGTATAGATCGGGGTTGCGCAGGCTTTTCAGGTTCAATTTATGATAGATCCTCTCAGTGAATAATTTCCTCTAAGTTTATACCATTGACTACTAAACTGGCAAATTTCTTGTGTTGCTTATATAAACCAAAGGGTTTAAAAACCGTTCTTTTCAGTGTAAGTTCTTATTTCACAAAATATACTTTATGATAAGATAGGCTTAAAAGTAAACTTTAAAAAGTGGGTTTTCCAAAAAAGAAAACTGAGGTGCCAATCATGAAGGCATTGGTTTACAACAAAAAACTTGAGCTGGTCGATAACTATGAAAAACCGGTCCCTGTAAGCGGCGAAGCCCTGGTCAAGGTGCTTATGTCAGGTATCTGCAATACAGACCAGGAAATTGTGCGCGGCTACCAGGATTTTAAAGGCATACCGGGCCATGAGTTTGTCGGTGTGGTGGAGGCATTAAACACCCGGTCAAAAGAACTGGTCGGTAAAAGGGTAGTCGGTGAAATTAACTGTGGCTGTGGTGTCTGTGACTTTTGTTTAAAAGACCTCAAAAACCACTGCCGTCAGCGTTGGGTAATCGGGATAAAAGGGAAAAATGGCGCCATGGCAGAATACCTGACCTTGCCTGTAGAGAACCTTTTTGATGTGCCGGACTCGGTTAGTGATGAAGAAGCAGTATTTATTGAGCCGCTGGCCGCAGCATTCGCAATCCTTGAACAGGTTCATATAAAGCCGACCATGCGGGTAGCTGTTCTGGGTGACGGTAAATTGGGCCTCTTAACTGCCATGGTTTTACAGCATAGCGGTGCCGAGCTTTGCCTGTTCGGCAAACACCCGGAGAAATTGGCCCTTGCCGGCAAAAATAAAATCAAAACGCTTTTACTTGAAGATTTACCAAGGGATAACATCTTTGACCTGGTAGTTGAGGCAACCGGGAATCCGGGTGGTTTTGAGCTGGCCCGGGAAATGTTAAGGCCACGAGGCACCCTGGTATTGAAAAGCACTATTGCCGAAAGCAAAGAACTAAATTTAAGCAGCCTGGTCGTAAATGAAATAACCCTGGTCGGCAGTAGGTGCGGGCCTTTCCCACCGGCTATCAGGGCCCTGGAAAACAAAACGATCGATGTTAAACCACTTATATCAAGTATATTTCCAGCTGACAAAGCACTGCAGGCATTCAAAGCAGCTGCCGAAAATAACGCTCTAAAAGTACTGGTCGATTTTCGATAAGACAGGGGGACGTTTCATCTGTCTTATTATGATTCCAAAGACTGGAGCTGATTTATAATCAAAGCAAAAGTAAGTCCAGGAAAGTCAAAATTGAAAAGAGTAATCATCATTTTAGCCGCAGTTATTTTAATCGCCCTGGCAGCTTTTTACGCCTATGTTCTGGTCCAAACCTACCAGGCCGAAGAAGCTTACCTGTCGGAAATAAAGGCCAGAGATACCCTGGAAATCATTGAGGAAAGCAGGGTCTTTGTGATTATCCCTGCCGAAATCAATCCCACCCACCCGGCGATCATTTTTTACCCGGGAGGATTGGTTGCACCGGAGGCTTACCTTTATAAAATGGGGCATGTGGCAGAGTGCCTGCAGGCACCAGTATATGTTATCAAGGCACCTTTTAATGCGGCAATATTTGATATTAATGCCGCGGCACAGGTCATAGATAATTTCAACCTGGAAACAGCCTGGGTCGGCGGCCATTCCTTAGGCGGCATCTCCGCTGCGCGCTTTACAGCAGAGAACATGAATAAAGTTGAGGGCCTCTTTCTGTTCGGTTCTTACAGCGACCAGGACTTAAGCAACTTCGAGGGTAAAGTTATCTCCATCATGGGCGAACAAGACTTAATTATCAACAGGGAAAATTACCAAGAAGCAAAGCAGAGCCTGCCAACGGGTGCACAGATTATCGAGGTTGAGGGGCTAAACCATTCCGATTTCGGCAATTACGGCCTGCAGAGTGGAGATGGCACAAGCAGTCTTTCCGATGAAGAGGTTGTCGAAATAATATGCGGATCTTTTAAGGAGCATTTATAGGCATACAAAAGGTCCGGGGGCAATCATCCGGACCTGGCAAAATCATTTGCTAAAGATATAAGCATGAAAAATTTTACAAC
>PXFD01000110.1 GCA_003564505.1 Syntrophomonadaceae bacterium | reverse complement strand
TTAATCCTGATCTTTGCTGCACCGTTATCCAGGGCCAGGTCAGCTAAATCAGGATCAAAGTGTATATCAGCGACCAGTGGCAGCGGGCAGTTTTGTACCAGCTTTTTAAATACTGGCACCGCTTCTTTATCCGGAACCGCCACCCTTACCAGGTCAGCACCTGCTTCAGCCAGCTCCTTGATCTGAACCAGGGTTGCGTCATAATCATCAGGCCTGGTATTTGTCATTGACTGAATAGAAACCGGCGCTGTTCCACCAATCAGCAGCTTGCCGACCTTGACAGCCCTTGTCTTTTTGCGATCAGGTTGTTCCATGCTCCAGCACCACCAGGTTACCTTTTTCAGTCATGCTTGATGCGGTTAATTATTCGGCGCAATGATAAAGCGCAGAATATCCTGATATGTGACCAGTAATATCAAGGCTATCAGGAGGGAAAAGCCAATAAAGTGAATAAAGCCTTCTTTTTCCGGTTCAATGGGACGGCCCCGCACTGCTTCAATCAATAGGAATAAAAGCCTGCCGCCATCTAATGCCGGTATGGGCAGCAGGTTAATTATGCCAAGATTAATGCTGATCAGCGCTGTCAGAACCAGCAGGTTAACAAATCCAGTTTGAGCCACCTCGCCTATAGTATGCACTATGCCTACCGGTCCGGCCACATCAAGAGGAGCCTGTCCTGAAACTACATGGTAAAGAGCAGTCAGGATGTCGCCAAAGCGTTCGAAACTTATCACCAGGGACGGGAAAAAACTATACATGTCAATCTTTGGACCAATCCCGATTACCCCGCGATTTACTTCCGGTTGGGGTGCCAGCTCAGTGGTAACTGCAAATTCAGTGACAGTGTCATTTCTTTCTATCTCCAGTATAATTTCCTGTTCCGGCTTCGCGGAAATAGTGGTCAAAACTTCATCCCAGGTTGATACCGGGTTCCCGTCAATTGCCGTAATTGTATCTCCTGCCTCGATTCCCGCTTCTTCCGCCGGTGAATCATCTACAATATAACCGATGGTTGATGTATCGGTATCAGGAACCCCGACGATAAAGAAAAAGATGATAAAAAATAAAACTAAAGCCAGGACCAGGTTCATTGCCGAACCAGCAAAAAGGGTCGCCGCTCTTTTTAAGATCGATTGCTGAGGAAAACTGTCCGGTTCGGCAGCTTCTTCCGGGTTTTCTCCCAACATTCGGCAGAACCCGCCCAGGGGCACAGCCCTCAGGGAATAATCAATCCCGTCTCTTGTCCAACCTATAAGCTTAGGCCCGAAACCGATCGCCAGCTCTAAAACCCTGATCCCGGTCAGCCTTGCAACAAAATAATGGCCGAGTTCATGAACCAGGATTAGCACTCCAAAAACAACTATAGAAGCAATAAAAGTCTGCATCTTTTTACATTCACCTTCCCATTTACAGTTAAATTACAGCTGCTGCTTCCAGGCGCGACCACCTGTCAGCTTCAACAGCATCTTCAATTTCCGGTTCACAGATAGTATCATGACTTTTCATGACCGTTTCAATCACTATCGGGATCTCCGTGAACCGGATAGTTCCATTCAAAAAGTATTTTACCGCTTCTTCATTAGCAGCGTTTAATACCGCCGGCATCGTTCCGCCGGCTGCTGCTGCTTTAAAAGCCAGATCCAAACAGGGGAAATTAACCCGGTCGGGCTTCTCAAGCTCGAGCACCTGGCCAAAGGGGTTAAACTTTTCAAAGTTATTCTCCCGTCGCTCCGGATAAGTAATGGCATACTGGATTGGCCCTTTCATGTCCGGCGGTCCAAGCTGCGCCAAAACTGACCCGTCTTTATATTCTACCATAGAATGTATAATGCTTTGCCTGTGTATGACAACTTCGATCTGATCCAGGTTCAGGTCAAACAACCATTTGGCTTCAATTACTTCCAGCCCCTTGTTCATCATTGTGGCAGAATCAATGGTAATCTTCTCACCCATGGTCCAATTAGGATGCTGCAGAGCCATTTTGGGTGTTACTTCTGCAAGCTCCTTATTCTTTTTCCCATAAAAGGGGCCTCCGGAAGCAGTCAGGTATATTTTGTTTATGTCCGTAAGGCTCGACGAACCCAGGCACTGCCAGATAGCCGAATGTTCGCTGTCAACAGGCAGCAGCCTTTTTCGATCAAGCAGTCCCTTTCGTTCGATAATCTCTCCACCGATTACCAGTGACTCCTTGTTGGAAAGAGCGATCGTTTTGTCCTCCTTAAGGGCCGCTACCAGCGGTTCAAATCCGCTGAAACCTACCTGGGCCATGACCACCAAATCTGCAGCAAACAGAGTAGCAGCAGCAATTTGCCCTTTACTACCAGATAAAACTTTGCAGTTTAAATTATTTAATTTTTCTTTTAGTTTCAGGGCCGCCCCCTGGTCGCTTAGAACAACCATTTCCGGCCTGAATTTTAACGCCTGTTCGGCCAGAAGTTTATAATTGCTGCCTGCTGTCAGTGCAACAACACTGTAATCAGGACCAAGAGCATCAATCACCTCAAGAGTTTGCCTGCCGATAGAGCCGGTGGAGCCAAGGATAGCAATTCTTTTCATATATATACTTCCTCTTTACATCATATTAATCAAAAGGAAAAAATAATAGACAAAAGGCGCCGCTAAGATCAAACTGTCAAAGCGATCTAAAATACCACCATGACCGGGAATAATGCCGCTTGAATCCTTTACTTCCATCTGCCTTTTCATGGCCGATTCCAGAAGGTCTCCCAGCTGGGCAAATACCGTAATACCCAGGCCCAAAATTACTGCCTGCAGAGTGTTTACCGGCAGGAAACCAGGAAACAGTATGGTCACAGAGAAAAGCAGAATAACAACTGACCCAATGCCTGCCAAAGAACCTTCCAAGGACTTCTTTGGGCTTATTTTTGCTGCAAACCTTCTCATTCCCCATTTGATGCCGACAAAAAATGCTGAAGTATCATGAACCCAGACACCGATCAGCAGTATGAAAGTATAGATCACACCATCGGGCAGCATTCTTAGAAGCATCAGGTAACCGATCAAACCACCCAGGTAAACAACACCCCATAGAGAAAGGGCAGAGTCTATAACACTTATTTTCTCCATGTTAAATAAAACGGTGGTAAATAAGATTAATAAGGTGAGCATTAGCAGGGGATAAACCAGGGCCATCTGCTCGAAAAATATTACTGCTAACAGGAGACTGGCTGAAAAATGGCTGATCACTACAGGTGCATTGTAATTGTTAGTTTTGATTATTGTATTGTATTCAAATAAACCGAGGTTGACTAGTAGCATCAGGAATAATGCATACCAGTATCCGCCAAAATAAACTGTAGCCAATACAATAGGAATGCCGATAATGGCAGAAATAATCCGCAGATATAGCATCAATAATCACCCTGTTCTATCCTGCTTAAGCTTTACCAAAGCGGCGCTTGCGCTGCTGGTAATCATAAATCGCATTTAGCAGGTGTCTTTTTGAAAAGTCCGGCCAGTACACATCGGTAAACCAGAGCTCACTATAGGCAAGCTGCCATAATAAAAAATTGCTAATTCGCAATTCACCGCTGGTTCGAATCAACAGGTCTGGATCAGGCAAGCTTGCAGTATAAAGGTATTTTTCAAAAGCAGCTTCATCAACCGCTCCGCTGATTTTACCTTCTTTTGCATCAACAATCAAGCGGTTCACTGCCCTTGTAATTTCAGTCCTTGCTCCATAGTTCAGGGCAAAATTAAGGATCATGCCTGTGTTGCTTTTTGTTGCTTCTTTACCTTCATCTATTGCTTTCTGAACCTTACCTGGCAGCCTTTCTTTACTGCCAATCAGGTTTACCTTTACATTATTACGCATTAATTCAGGCAGTTCACTTTTAAAATATATTTCTGGCAAGCTCATCAGGTAATTGATCTCTCCGACAGGCCTCCTCCAGTTTTCCGTTGAAAAAGCAAAAAGAGTTAAAACCTTAATCCCCAGTTCACTGCTGTATCTTACAACAGAACGAACTGTTTCCACTCCACACCGGTGCCCTTCTTTCCTGGGCAACCCTTTTTCAACAGCCCATCGTCCATTACCATCCATGATAATAGCAACATGAACGGGAATTTTATCTTTTTGAACCATTTCTTGAATATCCTGATCCTGCAGGTCCTTCGACAACCTTAATCACACCATTCATAAATAGCGGCTCTCCCTTAATAACCAAGAGAGAGCCGCCTCTTGTTAAGCTGTTGAGGGCTAAACTTCCATCATTTCTTTCTCTTTCAATTCCAGCACTTCATCTATCTCTTTTATTTTCTCGTCAGTTAATTCCTGGATATCATCCTGGGCCCGCCTTCGGTCATCTTCTGAAATATCTCCTGATTTTTCCAACTGCTTAATTTCATCATTGGCATCCCGGCGGATATTACGAATACTGACCTTGCTTTCCTCCGACTTCTTGCGAACAAACTTTACCAGTTCCTTCCTTCTTTCCTCGGTCAGCTGCGGTATTGCCAGCCGGATAACATTGCCATCATTAGTTGGTGTCAGCCCCAGGTCAGACTTCAGGATAGCCTTCTCAATTTCGCCCATAGCCCCTTTATCCCAGGGCTGTATTACTAATAGCCTCGACTCGGGCGCTGAAACACCTGCCAGTTGATTAAGGGGAGTCATGGTTCCGTAGTAATCCACCTCAATCCTGTCAAGCAAAGATGTTGTTGCTCTGCCGGCTCGCAGCGTAGAAAGCTCGCGCTTGTAGGCGGCAATTACCTTCTTCATCTTTTCATCTGCTTCCAGGTAAATATCTTCTAACATAAATCACCCACCCCTAATTATTGTGCCAATTTTTTCGCCCATAACTACCTTCTTGATATTTCCAAGGTTTAACCCAAAAACAATCAGCTGAATTTTATTATCCATGCACAGGGATGCTGCTGTTGAATCCATTACCCCGAGACCCTGGTTAATTACCTCTATATAATTAAGTTCCGTAAATTTTCGGGCTCCGGGATTGGTTAAAGGATCGGCATCATAAACAGCATCTACTTTTCCCTTCGCCAGAAGGAT
>PXFD01000174.1 GCA_003564505.1 Syntrophomonadaceae bacterium | reverse complement strand
GGTTCTTCTGAATAAAATGCTTCACGAATCTCCGGCATAAGAGCTACAATACGGGCAACACTTAAAGCTCTCTTGCCGATCTGGTCCTCTAATATACCTGCAACAGTACGATTAATTAAAATTCCGACAAACAACATCATCGCAGATAAAAGACAGCAGATAACAATAATTAACTTAACCTTAAAGCCGATTCGGGATAACTTGAAGTTACTTACTGAATTCCTTAGCAGTTTAATAACCCCCTGCCCACAACTTTCTTAATAAAAAGCCGCAACTGAAAAAATATCCTTATTTTTATTATACATTATGTTTCCATAATTATTACTGTTTATTTGACATCATATCAAAAAATCTGGATCCTGCTGCCATTTTGTTTAAATTTTTTATGTTCTTAATGAACTAAACTAACACATTTTCTATTATATTCTTTATTTTATTATTATTGAAAGTAATTCCTCTGTATACTTTAATACCTTTTAGATGAATGAATAATCAAGGGAGTGAATATAATGGCACAAAGACCTGTTAGAGAGTACACGGCCAAAAAAATGATGGCAAATAACTGGGCCGATTATTTCAAAAGCTCCATAACTTACCATGCCAGGTTTGCCGGCGTATCTCCAGAAACAGACCTTAACTTACTAGCAAAAGAAGAGGAATGGTTAAAGCATGATAGATTGGTAGCCAAACCCGATATGATTATTGGTAAGCGTGGAAAACTCGGCCTGGTTTTGCTGGATCAAGATTGGCCGGCGGTAAAACAATGGTTGGAAGAAAAACGCAACCAGGAAATAAGTGTAGGCAGTACAAAAGGTGTCTTAACTCATTTTCTAATAGAACCTTATGTGCCATCCGATCAAGAATATTACATTTCTATATCATCTAATAAAGATGGCAATGAAATTCTGTTTTCAGATGCAGGTGGAGTAGATATTGAAGATCAAATCAAAAAAGATGCAATTACTTCAATCCAGGTTTCCGCATTAGAAGATATAGCAGCTGTTGACCTTGAGTCTAAGCTTTCAAAACAGATTAATGGTGAATTAAAACCAAAACTCAGCGAATTCATAAGGTCGCTATATAAATACTACTTAGATTTACATTACGCATTTTTAGAAATTAATCCCTTTGTATTGAGGGGAGACAAGTTTATTCCTCTTGACTTAAAGTGCCGTTTGGACGATGCTGCAGATTTTGAAGCAGCAAAAAAATGGGGACACTTTTCTTATCCTGCCGAATTTGGTGCTAGCCTGAGTTCTGAAGAAGAATTTATTAAAAGAATTGATGAAAAATCAGGTGCATCCCTCAAATTAACTATTCTTAACCCAAAGGGAAAAATCTGGACCATGGTTGCCGGAGGCGGCGCGAGTGTAATTTTTACTGATACAATTGCCGACATGGGCTATGCCAAAGAAATTGCCAACTATGGTGAATACAGTGGCAACCCCAGTACTGATGAAACATATCAATATGCAAAAACTATATTAGATTTAATGACCAGAGAAAAAACTTCTAACGGAGAAGCAAAATATCTTCTAATAGGCGGTGGCATCGCCAACTTCACTGACGTATCCAATACATTTACTGGAATAATTCAAGCTTTAAATGATTATAAAGAACAGCTCATCAATACTCCGGTAAAGATTTATGTGCGCCGTGGAGGCCCTAATTACTTGAAGGGTTTAAAGATGATGAAAAAGCTTGGTGAAGATTTAGGCGTACCTATAGAAGTTTTTGGCCCTGAAACACACATGACTGAAATTGTTCGCCTGGCATTAAATGATTCCAAAAGTTAGTCAAGCCATATGAGGAGGACCAATAATGACTGCTAAGCCTAGTTATGAGTTGTTTGATCGAAATACTGAAGCGATTGTGTACGGCTACCAGCAGAAAGCAATTCAAAGGATGCTGGATTTTGATTTTGCCTGCAGAAGAGATAAGCCAAGTGTTGTAGCTATTGTCAATCCTACCGGCAGTGGAATGCACCAGGCCTTCTGGGGAAGTGAAACAGTTATCATACCCGTATATAAGAGTCTTCAGGAAGCCGTTGAAAATCATGATGGTGCGGATGTCCTGATCAATTATGCTTCACGTAGAAGTGCCTATAATGTAACTATAGAAGCTTTAAACTATCCTTCAATAAAGACTATATCAATAATTGCAGAAGGAATCCCCGAACACAGGACAAAAGTAATAGTTGCAAAAGCAAAGTTACAAAGTAAAACAATTATCGGTCCGGCTTCTGTAGGGGGAATTAAAGCAGGGGCTTTTAAGATTGGGGACGCTGGAGGAACACTGGAAAATATTGTTGATGCAAAATTACATCGGGCTGGCCATATCAGTTATATTACCAGGTCCGGTGGCATGGCTAATGAACTTAATAATATAATTTCACGTAATACAGACGGTGTTTACGAAGGAATAGCACTCGGTGGGGACAGGTTTCCGGGAACAAGCTTTATAGATCATTTTCTCAGGTACGAGGCTAACCCTGCAGTAAAAATTATGGTTATGCTAGGTGAAGTAGGAGGAACAGATGAATATGAAGTAGTTAAAGCGCTAAAAAATGGCTCTATTACTAAACCTGTTATTTCTTTATGTATAGGAACAAGTTCTGATAAATTTGCTACCAATGTCCAATTTGGCCATGCAGGAGCAAAGGCCAATACTGATATAGAAACTGCGCAGGCTAAAAACAAAGCATTACGTGAAGCCGGAGCCATAGTTCCGGAAAGTTTCAATGATTTAGACCAAGCAATTCGTGAAACTTACAAATCACTGATTGCAAAAGCGGAGATAGATCCAACAAAAGAAGTTGAACCACCCAAAATTCCTATAGATTATGAACAGGCAGTTTCAGAAGGTCTAATTCGCAAAAAACCAAAGTTTACATCAACGATAGTAGATGAAAGAGGCCCTGAATTAAAATATTACGGTGTGCCTATCAGTGAAATCATTGAAGAAGAATATGGTCTGGGGGGAGTACTCGGCCTTTTGTGGTTCAAAACAAAACTGCCAGAGTGGGCAGCCCAATTTTTGGAAATTGTAGTTCTGATTACAGCGGATCACGGTCCTGCCGTTTCAGGCGCCCATAACACAATTGTTACTACCAGGGCGGGTAAAGATCTTGTATCTTCATTGGTTAGCGGTCTGCTTACTATAGGGCCCCGCTTCGGCGGAGCAGTTCAGGGTGCCGCAGATTACTTTTCAAAATACCTTTATGAAGAACATTCCCCGGAATATATGGTTAAGGACATGAAAGCCATAAACAAAAACATCCAGGGCATCGGGCACCTTATAAAGTCAATAAATAATCCTGATATGCGTGTAAAAATCATGAAAGACTACGCCTTTAAAAATTTTCCGGTTACGGAAACACTCAATTATGCACTTGAAGTTGAAAAAATCACCACGGCAAAAAGAGACAATTTGATTCTAAACGTTGATGGCTGCATAGGAGCTCTGTGCTGTGATATGCTCCGCGGCATAGGCTACACCCCGCAGCAGGTGAGGGATTTTGTAAATCTTGGGGGATTAAATGCCCTCTTTGTCCTGGGCAGAACAGTTGGGTTATTAGGACACATATTAGATCAAAAACGCCTGGCTCAGGGCCTCTATCGGCACCCCTATGACGATATATTATATATGCCACCGGAGGACCTGTAAAAATTACAAATGAGCTGACAATATAACTGACTTCTCAATTCCGCGCAGAAAAGCTATATGGGAAATAAAAAATGCCATTATTTAATGTGTACGAAAAAATTTCTACCTCAAGAAAAATAAAAACCTCAGTAACGGCCGGTATATCTTTATATTTTTTAGTGAATTAAGGTATAATCGTAAGCAAGCCTTAACTTCAAAATTGGCTATAACCCCTAAAGTGGAAGGAGTACAACAAACCATGCTTCATAAAAAGAAACCACCATCGATCGATGAATGGCTCAGAGAAGCCAAGGCAGGTCCTGCTGCTTCAGAAATAGGGATGTATCTCACTCACAATGGAGTTGTCCGCCAAACTCCCAAGGCAAAAGTCCGTGAGGGTCTTGATGACGGTAAAGCAGTGAAAGGGCTTGAATTTTACTACGACGCAGAAAAAGTTGAGGCTGTTATAGAAGAAACCTACAAGCTTGAAGGCATCTTTTATGTTAAAGTCTGGCTTAATGCAGGTCAGCTCGAAGTAGGAGATGACATCATGTATGTCCTCATCGGCGGCGACATCAGGCCCCATGTTGTAGATGCCCTTCAGTTTTTAGTTGGCAAAGTAAAAACCGAGTGTGTGACAGAAATAGAACAATATTAGAACCCCAACTCCTCGCCGATGATAATTACATGGAAATCTGAATCCTGGGGTCTTTTATGGATAATGCTTGTGATATTGCAGTTCCTCTCCTCAGATCTGCAGTCGCTGCATAAACCGCTGGTATTGCATGCCAGTTCATTACCGTACTTAATGTTATTCATTGGTGCTGCCACAAAGCGGAGCCTTTCCAATCCTGCATTTAAGTCTTTAACCAGCTTATTTGCTCCTGCTATAACGATTATCCTGTCAGAACCGTAAAGACTTCCTGCAATGCGGTTGCCGGCTCCGTCTATATTAATGATTTGACCGTCAATTGTTATGGCATTTGCACCCAGGATAAATACATTGGCTACAAGGTATTGCATCAGGATATCCCGCATTTCCTGCTTGCTGCCTACGATGTTCCAACCCGGACTGTTATTCTCCATGGCATAGTTATTAACTGCACAGGTATGTGGAATGGCAACACAGTTTTTCTTTTCCAGCTCCTGATCCAGACCCAGGGCGAAAATTGTATGTGAATCTCCGCATCCGATAATACCGTTATCGGGAATCAAGCTTAAAGTAAGGTTTCCTGCTTCCTTGATTGAATCACAGTAGTAGGCTTCAAAGTTATTCTTTTTTAAGATTCTTTACTGCGGCCATTCCCTTTTGCTTAAAATAATCATTTTTTATATTGTTCCTGTCATGTTCTTCTTCTTTTAATTTGGGCAACTTGAATTTATGTAGATCTAACATGTTCT
>PXFD01000130.1 GCA_003564505.1 Syntrophomonadaceae bacterium | reverse complement strand
TAACCGTTTTTCTTTAAAACCGGTCTGTATTCACCATCAGCCTGCAACAATGCACGGGCTATACCATGCCTTATTGCTCCTGCCTGTCCCGAAAAACCGCCGCCTTCTACCTTGGCGATTATATCAAAGCTACCTTCCGTTTCAGTAGCAACCAGTGGCTGCCTAACAATCAGTTTTAAGGTATCCAAACCAAAATACTGGTTCATCTCTTTACCGTTAATCATGATCTTACCGCTGCCGGGAAGCAGGCGAACCCGTGCTACCGACTCTTTGCGGCGTCCTGTTCCAATATATTGCACTTCGCTCAAGAGCCAGGCCCTCCTTCCGTCTTATCATCCCGTCCTTCTCCCCAGGATTGCGGTTGCTGAGCCTGGTGAGAATGCTGGTCATCTCTATAAACACGTAATTTTTTAAGCATAGCACGCCCAAGGCGGTTATGCGGAATCATACCTTTAATTGCCATGTAAACTGCTTTTTCGGGCTTTTTTTCCATCAGGGTGGCGTAGTCTATCTTGGTCAGCCCACCGGGATAACCTGAGTGGCGGTAATAATACTTTTGTTCAAGCTTGCGTCCTGTTAAAACAACTTGCCCTGCATTCAGGACTATAACATGGTCTCCGCAATCAAGGTGCGGTGTGAATTCCGGCTTATGCTTTCCTCTCAACAACCGGGCTACCTCAGTTGCCACTCTGCCCAAAGGCTTTCCAGCGGCATCAATGACGTACCAGTTGCGTTTAATTTCTTCAGGTTTAGCCATGTAAGTAGTGCGCATATTCTACCCTCTCCTTTAACCTCATCCAGTAAAGCCACAACCTACATTCTAATATACCGTGCAGGCCCTGTCAAGCTAATTTATAGGCTTTCTGGGCGTTTCTAAAAATTTAATAATTAACAGCTGTAATTGTTTTTATTCATGCCCATAAAAAACATTTTCCAGGCAAAGCCCATGTGCCGGAACAGTGGGACCAACAGCTGAAGGATTGATACCCAGCAATGCTGCCTCAACCTGGTCTGCTTCAAGTTTGCCTTTGCCGACCCGGATTAATGTGCCGGTCATCAGGCGAACCATCCGGTAAAGAAAACCGCTACCTTCATAATGTAAGCAGAGCAATTGTTCATTTTGCTTTTCGACCAAATCAATACTATAAAGGGTACGCTTAGTATTAGAGACGATACTGCCTGAAGCCTGAAAAGCTTCAAAATCGTGGGTGCCGGTTAACAATTCAGCTGCCTTTCGTATAGCTTCCAGTTCAAGTTGGCCGGGCAGGTGCAGGCTGTAAAGCCTTTTCATAACCCGGGGATAACTAGCTCTGTCCAGGGTGTAACTATAAGCTTTTCTCTCAGCTGAAAAGCGGGCATGAAAATCTTCAGGAACTTCCTCAGCTCCCGTGACAACAATATCAGAAGGCAGCAGACCGTTAATCGCTTGTGGCAAATTTTCAACGGCAACCCGGAAAGGGGCGAGAAAGCTGGCTGCCTGACCAAGAGCGTGTACTCCTGCATCAGTCCTGCCTGCTCCAATTATCCTTATTTCCTGCTTATAAATAACCCCGAGCGCTCTTTCCAGTTCAGCCTGGACAGTCGGCGCGTTAGCCTGGATCTGAAAACCGCTGTAATTGGTTCCATCATAACTGATCCTGATCAGGGTGTTAAACATATAAGGCAACCCCTTTATGTTAACTAAATAATAAATTTAAAATATAAATCAGCTCTTTGAACAAAAAATCACCAGAAAAAAACGGAACTACCCTCGTGGAGAAGACCTTATAAGTCAACTAAATATTGCCGTTATTTTAATCTATTAAACCTGCACAACCGTATTCAGCTGCAATTAAATCTTTTTAATAATTGTCTCATCAGTAAAATCTTACAAACCCAGGATCCAGGCAGCTGCCATCATGGCTGTGATAACCAGTAAAACAGTCCAGTCCAGGGGCATAATAGTATCTTCATACATCCGGGTGCGCACAGCGCCAACCCGGAATCCACGCGCCTCCATGGCCAGGGCCAGGTCATCGGCACGGCGGAAGGCGCTGACAAATAAAGGCACAACCAGGGGGACCAGACTTTTCGCCCGCCGAAATATAGAACCTGTTTCAAAGTCTGCCCCTCTTGAAACCTGGGCTCGCATCAGCCTCTGGCTTTCCTCCATTAAGGTAGGAATGAAGCGCAGGGCGATTGCCATAATCATCGCTATTTCCTCGGTAGGCAGTCCAACATAGCGAAATGGCTTTAAAAAGTAAGCAATTCCGTGAGTCAAAGCCAGGGGAGTTGTAGTTAAGGTTAGCAGCAGTGAATAAAGAACCAGGGTGATTAATCTTAAAATAATAAAGATCCCCTGCTGCACACCATGTGACTCCACCGTGATAAAGCCTATCCGAAGTAAAACCACACCACCGCTGGTAAAGAAAAAATAGATTATCATGGCAAATATTGCGATATAGATAATCGGCCTGAGCCCTCTTATAAAATAGCGAAAGGGCACGCGTGTATTCCAGATTAACAGCAGCGCAACGGCTAGCTGGGCCAGTAAAGCCTCGTAGGTATGCAGGCTGAACAGCAGGATTAGCACCATGACCAGGGAAAGTATCTTTGCGCGCGGATTCAAACGGTGAATTAAACTTTTCCCCGGATAATACTGGCCCAGGGTAATACTTCTGCTCATTTGACCCGATGCCCCCTCAACCTGTTAATTTCCTTTCTCGCGTCCTCCAGGCTGAAAATATCAGTCCTTACATCCAGACCACCTTTAGCGAGATCGGCCATTATTTCAGCAGTAACAGGCGGGGATAAACCCAATTCACTTAATTGACTATGCCTGCCAAATACTACCTGCGGAGAATTGTCCATCACCAGTTTTCCTTCCTGCAAAACCAGGACCTGATCAGCAAGTGCTGCTACTTGATCAAGATGGTGAGTACAGATAATGAAAGTCATATTCTTTTTCTTGTTGAGAGAAGCCAGAAGCTTAAAGAGTGTTTTTTGGCCACGGTGATCGAGACCTGCCGTAGGTTCATCCAGGATCAAGACTTCAGGCCTGAGAGACAAAACAGAGGCCAGGGCAACCATCCTTTTTTGACCGGCACTAAGCTGAAAGGGATGGCGATTCATAAACTGTTCAGCTTCCAACCCAACCTCTTCCAGGGCTTCTATTACCCTGGTTTGCACTTCTGTCTCTTCAAGACCAAGGTTACGGGGTGCAAAAGCGATTTCATCAAAAATAGTCTCCGAGAAAAAAAGCTCTTCCGGCATTTGAAAAACCAGGCCAATTTTCCTGCGAATTTTTAGAAGTTCACTGCCCTCAGAGCCCAGATCATGCCCGTCAAAAAACACCCTGCCTGAAGTGGGTTTTAAAAGACCGTTTAAATGCTGGATCAAGGTTGATTTGCCGGAACCGGAACGGCCGATAACCAGGGCAAAACCGCCCTGCTTTATTTCAAAGCTGACATTATCCAGCGCTTTTTTAGCATAGGGGGTTCCGGGCATATAGGTATGAGTCAGCCTTTCTGTTCCAATGAACATATGCTGTTCACCAACTCCCCGTTTGTGATAATATCCTCGTGCAAATCAAAGCCATCCTGGCGCAGTAAAGAGGCCAACTCTACTGCTGCAGTGCTATGCAGCCCAAGGCCGTGCAGCAAGCTGGTATTGCCAAGAATTTCTTTCGGTGAACCCTGGGCAACAAGCCGGCCATCCTGTAGGACTACCACCCTGTCTGCCATTACTGCCTCTTCAGGAAAGTGGGTGACATGCACCACGGCAAGCCCCTGTTCACGGTTAAGGTGCTGCACTGTTTGCAGAACATCACTCCTACCTGCAGGATCGAGCATAGCGGTTGGTTCATCCATTAAAATACAGCCCGGCTGCATGGCCAGAACCCCGGCTATGGCTACTCTCTGTTTCTCTCCGCCTGACAACATATGTGGTGCCTGCTGCAAAAGGCCCTGCAAACCGAGGATCGATGAGACGTTGTATACCCTTTTTTGTATTTCAGCCGAAGGCAGGGTCAGGTTTTCCAACCCAAAAGCAATATCCTCTTCGACTGTGGTTGCGACGAGCTGGTTATCAGGGTTTTGGAAAATCATGCCACAATTGCGGCGAATGGAAAGAATATTTTCTTCATCAAAAGTAGAAATGCCCTCAACCCGTACCTCACCATTGGTAGGCACAAGCAGGGCATTAAACAATTTCAAAAGAGTTGTTTTTCCGGAGCCATTGGGGCCAATCAGTGCAATATATTCACCACGATGGACACTTATATTGACCCCGGAAAGAGCGGGAGAAGAGAATTCCTCCTCACCCGTATATTGATAAACCAGATCTTTGGCTTCAATAATTATTTCTGAGTGGTTAACCATTCATCAATCACTCGGGCATCAGTTCTAAAATGACCATAGGTGCACCATCGCCACGACGGGGTCCTTTATGGACAATACGGGTGTAACCACCCTCCCGTCCTTCCATTCGAGGCCCAATCTTTTCGAATAAGGTCGTAACCACATCTTCATCCAGCAAGTAGCTCATAGCCTGACGGCGGGCATGTAAATCTCCCCGCTTGCCCAGGGTTATCATTTTTTCAGCCTGCGGACGAAGCGCTTTTGCTTTTGCAGCAGTAGTTTCAATACTGCCATTTCGTAAAAAAGATGTAACCAGGCTTCGCAACAGGGCTCGCCTGGGGCCGCTTTTACGACTCAACTTTTGGTATGGCATGCTAAAGTTCCTCCTTGAAAGCTTACTCTCCGCCCTGGTTAAAGCCGAAGCCAAGCTCCTGCAGCTTCTGATCAACTTCTTCTAACGATTTTTTGCCCAGGTTGCGTACTTTCATCATTTCTTCTTCACTCTTCCGAACCAACTCACCAACAGTATTAATGCCGGCCCGCTTCAAACAATTATATGAGCGCACTGATAAATCAAGTTCTTCTATGGTTAAGTCAAGAATACGCTCTCGATCTTCTTCCTTGCTGTCTGAGGCAATTTCAACCTCATCCACTTTCTCAGTCAGGTTAACAAATAGCGAAATATGTGTATTTAATACTTTCGCTGCCAGGCTGACTGCTTCATCGGGGGCAATACT
>PXFD01000090.1 GCA_003564505.1 Syntrophomonadaceae bacterium | reverse complement strand
TTATACTTGGCGTGCCACCAGCACTGGAAACGGTCAATAAACATCTTCAACTGGGCATTCATTGAGCCAAATGTAACCGGACTGGCTACCACGAGTGCATCTGCAGCAGCCATTTTCGGATAAATATCCTGCATATCATCCTGGACAATGCATTTACCATCCTTAGCACAGGCATCACAGGCCTGGCAGGGTTTAAACTTCATGCTGTTGACCCTGATCATATCGACCTCCCACCCTTGATCTTTGGCAGCGCGGCAAAATTCATTGAGCAGGGTTTCACTGTTTCCATTGCGCCTGGGGCTTGGCGCTATTGCTAAAAGCGTTTTCACTGTTATCCACATCCTTTTCCATTTTTTATCCAAAGCTATTGTTTTATCTTTTTATGTAGGTTAACATATTAGCAGGCAGATGGGAATACTATATACTTTAAAATAGAAAGGGGAGGGCAATGGTCCAACAATACTACGGCAGGCCCAAGCAATCGAAAAAAAAGAATATCCTGCGTATCTTTATTTTTTTATTTTTACTTGCTGCTTTAGCCGTATTAGCGCTGTTTAGCCTGTCCCAGCACCTGATGGTTCAATCGCTGAGTGAGAATCTTGAAAAACTGGAAGACAAAATCGATCAAATCGAAGAAGAAAATGAAATGCTCTGGGAGCAATATGATGAAATATATGAGGAAAATGAAAAGCTCCGCGAAGAAAACCGGATGCTGCGTTCATCTACGGTTATCTATAACGGCAACCGCGAAACCAACAAGGTTGCAATAACTATAGATGATGGCGCTCATGGCCCCCTGATCCATCGCACCCTGGATCACCTGAAAGAACATAACGTCCGGGCCACGCTCTTCCCGATGGGATCCTGGGTCGACCAGGAACCGGAAGCCTGGCAGCGGGCCGTTAATGAAGGGCATGAGCTTGGCAACCATACATACAGTCATGCCTTTTTATCAACTGTATCCGATGAAAAAGTCCGTGAAGAATTAAACGGCTGGCAGGAATCGGTCAACGAAGCACTCGGTTTTGAATACCGGACCCTCTTTTTCAGGCCTCCCGGTATGGATGGTTTCACAGGCAGCCAGGGCCAGCAGCGGGAAAGATTAATGGAAATTGTTGCTGATAAGGGCATGTTCACCATCCTCTGGGATATTGAACTGGTCTATGCCCTGCGCAACGAAACAATAACTACAGAGCGGATTACTCAGCACGTTTTAGACAATGCACAGGGCGGCAGTATCGTCCTGCTGCATTTCACAGAAAACGACATTGCCGCCCTGCCGAGAATTATTAACGGACTGCGTGATCGCGGTCTTGAACCCTGTTCATTAAGCGAGCTGCTTCTGGCAGATCCGGAAGCTTAAATTTTTTACTGGTTCATTTCGTAAACATCTTTTAAAGCGAGAACATGTCCCTGCCAGACTTCCTTAAACCGGTCGTTATCAACGGCCGGTTTTTTGATCATTTTCTTCAGGTAATCCATCTGCGCTTCGGTGGTGCTCGGCTTGCCATAAAGGGTCAGGGCAAAATTTGAAAAGTCGCGCACCATGAAATCAAAGATTTGATCAATCAGCGCTTCATCCAGCTTGTGGATTTTAGCATTTTCAAGAATCAGCTGCCCGTAAACAACCAGGGTGAACATTTCGCCCAGCGATAATAGGAAATCTGTATCACGCTGCTGGTTTTCATCGGGGGTCGCGCCGGCCAAGAACTCTTTCAGGAGTGCCGTCTGTTCTTTGAAAACTGCCAGGTTGGGCAGATCGTATAATTCAAATGCTGCAGCATAGTCGTGAAAGCGGATTTTACCCAGCCCCCGGGTCGGTCCCTGGTTGAAGAGGAAATTATCATTTTGCGGCTGATCCTGGGTATCAACAGGCTCATATTCCTGCGGACTAAAAAAGTAGTTAGCCATAAACTTAACGATCAAGGCAATGTTAACGTGGACTGTCCCTTCCAGCTTGGGCAGGGCCCGGATATCGCGGGCTGCCATTTCAAAATAGGTGTCCCGCTCAAATCCCTTGGCCGCAATTACATCCCAGAGCAGGTTGATAACTTCTTCACCCTGGGTGGTCACCTTCATCTTCACGGTGGGGTTGTACAACAGGTATCGCCTGTCTTCAGGTGATGCCGCGCGCATGTAGTCAGAACTGCGCAGGGCAAAAAGTTTCATAGCCGTCAGGCGGGTATAGGCATCTACAAACATCTGCTTTACATGGGGAAAGTCGGTTACTTTCATCCCGTAAAGCTCCCGGTTGGCAGCATGGTTTAAGGCCTCGTAAAAGGCATGGGTGCTAATGCCGATAGAGGCCCAGCCCAGGTTGTATTTACCCACGTTAACCGTGTTCAGGGCAGAATCCCAGGCATCCTGGCCTTGGGAAAGAATTTCTTCTTCTTTAACCGGATAGTCACGCAGGATAAAATCGGCCACGTAAGACTGTGAGTTAACTATGTTTTTAACCAACTCATAATTCTGATGGCTGTAGTTGGCCACAAAAAAAACATAATCCCCACTGTCGGCCATCTTGCCGAAGGTGGAGACCATCTCTGCAATATTACCGTTGCCGATGTAATATTTTTCTCCATTAGCCCGGTAGGTTCCGTCAGGCTGCGGGGTCAGGCTCATTTCAGTTGAATAAACATCGGCCCCGTGATCACGTTCTGAAAGCCCGAAGGCAAATACCTGCCCTTCCTTGAGCAGGCGGGCCGCCCTTTCTTTCTGCTTTTCATTATCACTCATCCAGATCGGGCCCAGGCCGAGAATGGAGACCTGCCAGGTATACCAGTAAGGTAATCCGTAGAAAGCTAATATTTCATTAAATTCGCAGTTGCGCCAGGTATCCCAGCGGCACTGTTCTTCACCATACTGCGAAGGGGTCAAGAGCTCGTAAAACAGCTCATTATCCTTAACAAACTCCAGGAAATCTTCATACCAGACCCGGTTGCGATCATCTTCTTTTAATTTCTGCTTGCCTTTATTCTCGAAGAAATCAACCGTTTTCTTCATTATTTCTGCGGTTCTTTTGTCGTTGTACGATCTGTCAAGGGCTTTGGGGTTAAGTAAGATCATTTATCTGCCTCCTGTTTCCGGCTCAAAAATCACCGGTTAAATATATTGTCAGTAAGGTAGCTTATTCTACACAGATAGTCATAAGTCCTTTTCCGGCAAATATTATTAGAGCAGGGAAGGCAAAAATGTTGCCAGCTGGGGAAAGCTGATCAGCAGGGCAAGAGCGGCAATAATGGCAATTAAAAACGGCCAGATGCCCCTGAAAATAACTTCCAGGGGAACATTGCCGGCTACCCCTTTTACGATATAAACATTCATGCCCACAGGCGGGGTTATTACACCCATGGCTACAACCATTACTATAATTACGCCAAACCAGATCGGATCATAACCGAGCACATTAACAGCGACAGGTAAAAATATAGGAATGGTTAACAAAATCAGGGCCAGGGCATCAATGAAGCACCCCAGGACCAGGTATATCAAAAGGATCAGGGCGATGACAATAAATGACGGCAAATCAAGCGCTGCCGCCCAGTCAGCCAGAGCAAAGGGAATCCTGCTGATCGCAATAAAACGACCGAATATAACGGCAGAAGCAACAAGAAGCATGATCATCGCCGTAGTCCTGGTAGTATCGGCCAGTGACCTCCTGATAATCTCCAGGTTAACCCGGCCCTTTACAGCAGTTACCAGTACCACACCGGCCACACCGACCGCACCCGCTTCGGTGGGCATAAACCAACCGGCAAACAGCCCCCCTAAGGATATGGCAAAAACAATCATTACCTCTATCAGTCCGCCTCCCAGGGCCCTGAAGCGCTCGTTCCAGCTCGCCTTCGGGCCGGCCGGACCAAGAGTTTGGTCGCGGCGGGCAATAATATAGATAGCCAGCATATAAAAGGCCATAAGCATCAGCCCCGGTATGATTCCGGCCAGGAAAAGGCGCCCCACAGACTGCTCAGCAGAAATGGCATAAACGATGAAAATAACGCTGGGCGGGATTAAAACCCCCAGGGCTCCGCCCGCGGCAACACTGGCCGTGGAAAGCGAAGGATTATAGTTATACTTATTCATCTCTGGCAGGGCAATAGCCCCGATTGTTGCGGCCGTAGCCGTATTAGAGCCACAAACTGCACCGAAAAGGGCGCAGGTTGCCTGGGTGGCAATGGCCAGACCGCCTGGCAGGTGCCCGACCAGCTTATAGGCCAGATCGTACAACCTGGTCCCTATTCCAGCGTGAAAGGCCAGAAAACCCATTAAAATAAACATGGGAATTACACTGAGTGAATAGCTGGAAAAAGTTGAAAAAAGCTCCGTTGGCACCATGGCCAGGGCCGCCGTACCCGATGTAAGATAACCGAAACCGACCAGGCCAACCAGGGCCATAGCATAAGCAATTGGTACTTTTAAGGCAATTAAAAGAAAGAAGAATGCAATACCTATAAAGCCAACTGCGGTCGGGCTCACCACTGCTCACCCCCGCGTGCCAGTTTAAGCAGCTTTAAAAGCAGGGTTAAGGTAAGCATCAGAAAACCTAAGGCGACCAGGTAAATAAATGGATAATATGCCAGTTGAATTGTTGGTGAAACTGCTCCGGTTGCCGCTATCCTGGCACCATAGGCTGCCAGGTTGTAACTTATAAATCCGAGAAAAACCATGATCGGAATACCAGCTAATAGTCCGATCGCCCGCCGAATTTTTTCCGGCAGGCGATCGACAAATATACCTACGGCTATATGACCGTTTTCAAGGGCGCAACGGGCCAGGGAAAGACCGACTACTGCTGCTGTTAAAAAGCCGACCATTTCATAAGTGCCAAGAATGGAGCGGCCAAGCAGGGTCCGCAGCAGGATGTTAGCAACAATCAATAGCGCTGTTCCAGCCAGGGTAATCCCGGCAATAAAATCAATAGCACGACTAATTTTTGTGACCACTGCTTCGAATAACTGCATTTATATGCATCCTTTTTCTGTATATTATATTTTTTGTTTTACAGTACCAAATGACAATATTTACCGGGCACAGCTGCGCCGTGCCCCTACCTTCCGGGGCAGGGTACACCCTACCAATACATTTTAATACTGTTCCGCCAGCCTGCGCACAGTATCAACAATTTCTTCACCAGGCAG
>PXFD01000084.1 GCA_003564505.1 Syntrophomonadaceae bacterium | reverse complement strand
AGGTTGCCCTAATGGTAAAAGGATGTGACAGCAGGGCTGTTACCCAGCTCCTGGTAGAAAAGGGCATTGAACGTGATGAGGTGGTTGTGATTGGCTGTCCCTGCCCGGGAGTGGTTGATTCTACCCTGCTTGCCGAAAAATACCCGGAAACTGAAGAGCCGGCTGAAATGAAATGGGACGGAGAAGATTTTCTGCTCACCAGGAATGGGGAAGAAACTAAAATTCCCAGGGATGAGTTGCTGGCAGAAAAATGCCGTCTTTGCCGTTACCCCAACCCGGTAATCAATGATGAAATGCTTGGTGATCCGGTTGAGACCTGGGAGCCAGGTGAAGATAAAGGTGTTGAAGAGGTAGAGGCCAGGGATGTTGACAGCCGCTGGGAGTACTGGATGGAAGAATTTGATAAGTGTGTGCGCTGTTACAGCTGTCGAAATGTTTGTCCGCTTTGTTACTGCCAGGACTGCATCCTTGATCGTCTTAACCCGACCTGGGTAAACCGTTCGGTCAACTTTTCCGAGAATACTGCTTTTAATATTGCACGGGCTTTTCACCTGGCCGGTCGCTGCATAGAATGCGGCGAATGTGAGCGGGTTTGCCCGGCTAATATTCCCCTGGGCAAAATAAATCGCAAATTAGCCCGGGATGTAAGGGACAAATACGGTTTTGAGCCGGGAGTCGATCCCGAAGCAGAGCCGTTCCAGGCCAGCTATAAGCCTGATGATCCCGAAGACTTCATACTTTAGAGGTGGGTGATATGTCAGCAATGCTGCTAAGTAAAGAAAAATGGCCTGAATTTGTCGGAAAGTTGACCGGTAAAAGTGTCTGGGCCCCGCAGGCGGACGGCGCAGAGATTTGTTTTGCCCCGGTGGGTGAAAATGAAGAAGTTATTCTTGACTATAACAACACCAGGGTTCCGCCCAAGGGAGCGCTCTTCCCCCAGACTGAAACTATGTTTAAATTTGAGATCGGTTCAAATCAGGTAGAAGAACCACAGCTCGATCAGGATGTTGTTGTTTTAGGTTTACGCCCCTGTGACGCCAGGGCTATGTCGATTGTTGATAAGCTCTTTAAGTGGGACATTGACGATCCCTACTTTGTGAAACGCCAGGAGAAAACCACCCTGGTCGGCCTGGCCTGTAATGAACCCGGTCTTAACTGCTTTTGCACTTCAGTTGGTGGAGGGCCCGCTTCAACCGAAGGCCTCGATGTGCTAATGGCAGATTTAGGCGAAAACTATCTTGTAGAAGCGCTTACTGATAAAGGCAAGGCACTTCTGGAAGAAACAAAAGATTTTCTAGAAGATGCTGATGATGACGCTCAAAAGCAAAAAGAAAAGCTGGCCGGTGAAGCAGAAGAGAAAATAAAGCGCTCTGTTCAGACCGAAGGTGTTCCTGAAGGACTGCCCGGTTTGTGGGAAGATCCGCTTTGGCCAAGAGTTTCTGCTTCCTGTCTAGGTTGTGGAACATGTACCTATCTATGCCCAACCTGCCACTGCTTCGATATCCAGGATGAAACCGAGGGTATTGATGCCAGGCGCTGCCGCATGTGGGATTCATGCATGTTTGATGAATATACCCTGCATACATCAGGGCATAATCCACGGCCCACCAGGAAAGAGCGAACCAGGAACCGCATTAACCACAAGTACAGCTATTATGTCGATAAGTTTGATGTAATTGCCTGTGTCGGATGCGGCCGGTGTACCAACCTCTGTCCTGTCAATATCGACATTATCGAAATCCTGCGACAGGTAAAGGAGGCTCTCTAAGATGTGTAAAAATCCTTATATACCCCATACAGCAACCGTGGAAGATACCTGGTATGAAACAGGTGGCGATCGCTGTATAAAAACTTTCAAGGTTGTTTTCGATGATGAAAAAGTGCGTGAAGAATGGAGCCACCTTCCGGGTCAGTGTGCTATGATTGGAGTGCTTGGCGTCGGGGAAAGCATGATCTCTATTTCCTGCTCCCCGACAGAAGGACAGTTTCTGCGTTTTTCGGTTATGAAAATGGGCAAGGTAACCCAGGCTTTACATGAACTTGAGCCGGGATATAAAATGATGGTTCGCGGCCCCTATGGCAATAACTTTCCCGTTGACGAATGGCAGGGTAAAAAGATCCTGACCATTGGTGGCGGTATCGGCCAGGCTCCGCTGCGGCCCATTGTCGAATATGTCAGGGCCAACCAGGATAAATATGAGGGCTTAACCATGATCTACGGTGCCCGCACATCTAATGACCTCTGTTTTAAAGGCGAGTTCGAAGAGATGAATAAATGTGATGATTTATCCTGCCACCTGACCATTGATGTGGAGGAAGAAGACTGGCAGCATAATGTCGGCTTTGTGCCGCAAATGCTCCTGGACCTTGACCCTTCACCGGAAAATACTATTGCCATTACCTGTGGTCCACCAATCATGATCCGCTTTGTTCTTGAAAATCTGAAGAAACTGGGTTTTGAAGACGAACAGATCTATACCACCCTGGAAAACAGGATGAAGTGCGGTATTGGCAAATGCGGCCGCTGTAACGCCGAAAACTTGTATGTCTGCAAAGATGGCCCTGTTTTTAATTACGCTGTCTTAAAAGAAACACCGGAAGCTTTTGCCTAAGGCAAAAATGAATTAAATAAGTTGATTTTGATAAATACAAGGGGACAGGGGGACATATTTGTCCCACCCGCAAACAAAGGGGCACAGCCATAAGGGCTGCGCCCCTTTTAAATAAGTTGAAAAGGTGTCAGACACAAATTCAACTTATCTTTTCACTTTAGCTATCTACTTGTTACAGCCTTGTTGATGTGCTAAGATATTTTTAACTTCCGGGAGGGGATAAACAGTGGAACAATACGGAGAAATTACTGAAAATAGAGGAGATATTGCCTTAGTTAACCTGCAGCGGCACTTGATTTGCGGTGAATGCGGCAAGTGTGGAATTATGAGCGGGGCAGCGAAACGTAATATAACCATTGAGGCTCATAATCCGATTAAGGCAAAAGAAGGACAAAGGGTTCGCATCGAATCTGACGATCGCCAGGTTATTTTTATTGCTTTTATGCTTTACATTGTCCCGCTGGCCGGTTTAATGGCTGGTATATTGGCCTGGATGCAGCTGGCCGGTCGAATAGGTCTTGAAGGTGGGCAGGAGCTTCAGGCAGTTGCTGCCGGATTAGCCCTGATGGTTGCCATTTTTCTTATGATTCGGAATTGGGACCGGAGGGTGAAAAATGATCCCCGTTATAAGCCGGTAATCACCGGATTGCTGCTTGATAAAAATGAATGTGATGATTAACTTGAACCTTATAGACATAATTGATCGTTTGGAGGAGTTACAGCAATGGCTAAAAAGTATAACGTAGCAGTAGTTGGAGCAACAGGTATGGTAGGACAGAAAATGATCGATCTTTTGCTGGAGAGAGATTTCCCAGTTAGCGGAATCAAGCTGCTTGCTTCTTCCCGTTCCGCCGGGACAAGAATCCAGGTGGGTACATCTTCAGAAACAGTGGAAGAATTGAAACCGCAATCTTTTGATGGGATTGATTTTGCTTTTTTTAGCGCCGGCGGAGATATTAGCAAGGAACTGGCTCCCGAGGCAGCCAAACGGGGGGCCATAGTTGTTGATAACAGCAGTGCTTTTAGAATGGATGCAGATGTGCCCCTGGTGGTTCCGGAAGTAAACTCTGACGCCGTCAGGCAGCACAGCGGTATTATAGCAAACCCGAACTGCTCAACTATCCAGATGGTTGTGGCCCTTAAGCCTTTACAGGCGGCAGCACCCCTGAAAAGGGTTGTGGCAGCAACTTACCAGGCGGTATCAGGGGCCGGCAGGGAAGCAGTAGATGAATTGTATGATCAGAGCAGGGCTTACCTGGAAGGGAAGCCCATCAGGGCAGAACGCATTCCCCATGCCGGGGCAAAGAAAACATATCAGATTGCTTTTAACCTGGTTCCCCAACTGGATGTTTTTACTGAGGATGCTTACAGTAAAGAAGAAATAAAGATGATTCAGGAAACCAGGAAAATCATGAGCCTGCCAAAACTTCCGGTTACAGCAACAACTGTGCGTGTGCCGGTGGCAAATGGTCATTCAATTGCTCTCAATGTAGAATTTGAGAAAGAATTGAAGGCTGCAGAAGCAAGGTCGCTTCTTGAAAAAGCTTCCGGTGTAATTGTTTTGGATAACCCGGAACAGCTTGAATACCCTACCCCGCTTCTGGCGGATGGCGCAGATGAAGTTTTTGTCGGGCGCATTCGCAAGGATCATTCAGTTAAACACGGCCTTAATCTATGGGTTGTTGCCGATAATATCCGCAAGGGAGCAGCTACTAACTCAATACAAATTGCTGAGCTATTACTATAATTAGTTGCCATATAATAGCATCAATAATACCTAATTGATTAAAGCGACTCCATTAATTATGGTTGGATGTAATTAACCGGGAAGTTAGCTTCGAGGATCTAATCTTAATTTTGGTAATATCGGGGATTATTTACCTTGGATTTACTATTTGATTACAATAAGGAGGCCACTTAATGAGCAGGAAAGTAAGAGTTGCTTTAATCCAGGCTAAACACGAAGTGCATGGTGACGAAACGGTTGAAAAGCATAAACAGGCAGCAATTGAAAAACATTTAAAGATGATTAAGGAAGCCGCTGATCAAAACGCACAGATTATCTGCCTGCAGGAAATATTCTACGGTCCTTATTTTTGTGCGGAACAGAATGTGAAATGGTACGAAGCGGCAGAAAAAGTGCCTGATGGTCCTACAGTTAATTTGATGCAGAAGCAAGCAGAAAAATATGGGATGGTAATAATAGTTCCCATTTATGAAGTAGATATAACAGGAGTTTACTACAATACAGCTGCAGTGATTGATGCCGATGGTAAATACCTCGGTAAATTCCGTAAAATCCATATTCCTCATGTTCAATGTGGTGAATCCCCGTATACAGGTTTTTGGGAAAAATATTACTTTAAACCGGGCAATCTGGGTCACCCGGTTTTTGAAACAGCTTTTGCCAGAATAGGTGTATTCATCTGCTATGATCGGCATTTCCCCGAAGGCCCCCGTATACTAGGCTTAAAAGGAGCTGAGATTGTATTTAATCCCTCTGCTACTGTAGCCGGTCTTTCCGAGTATTTATGGAAACTGGAACAGCCTGCCCACGCAGTTGCCAACGTAAACTTTGT
>PXFD01000021.1 GCA_003564505.1 Syntrophomonadaceae bacterium | reverse complement strand
TTAGCAGGGCAACTCCCAGCGATGTAGCGAAAATTATTACAGTGGATATTGCTATCGGGATAAGGATGTTACCGGTTAGAATAACCTCAACAGCGCCAGCAGTGAGGTTATCTGTAACCATAAGGCCAATAGCCAGAAGCATCACTCCAAATAGCTTAGTGGATGGCGCTGCAATCTTAACCCTGCTTAAGAGAGATAAAAAGGCAATGAAGAAAGTAGCGCCAACCATTCCACCTGCCGGCACACCTAACGAAAGGAACAGCCAGCCACCTGCTGCTGCGAAAGCAACTGATATAAAAATGCTTTTAATAGAATTTAAAGTTTCATAGGACAAAAACCCCTGATCTGGCTGATTTGAGCTTGCTTTAGTATCTCTGTGGTTTGAAATTTCTTGATTGCTGCTTGCTTCTGGAATAGACTGCTCCTGATTTTTTTCTGCTTCTTCTTTTTTCATCCATACTTTAAGTATTATCGGAAATAAAACCATGGTCAAAATCATTCTGACAGCCTGCATGACAATAATAACGGGAAGATCAGCCTGTGTAGCCAGGGCAATTATGGTCATTTCAGGTAGACCACCCATGCTGGACGAAAGCATGGCCGTGATCGGGTCCAGGTAAGTTAACCGCGAAAGAAAAGTGCCTAGCAGAAAGACTACACTTAAAGCCCAGGTAGCAATAATTATAGCTGGCAGCACCATACTTTTTAACTCTTTAACAGTTTCCCTGGTTACTTTTGAGCCAACATAAAGACCCAGCACTACCTGGACAAGTGGTGAAAAGAATCCAGGCGATTCCGGAAGAGGCAGCCCGAGAATCCTAAGGGTCCCCACCACTGCTATCGTTCCGAGCAGGGCCGGAGCAGGCATCCGCAGCAGATAAAAGAGAAGCCAGCCAAGGCTTCCCAATCCGAAAAGCACTGCTATTTCAATGATTAAGTCCAGCAATCCCTTTCACTCCAAAAAAATTATTTCCTTTGAACAGAACAAGTAACGTTTTACATCAAACATTTCATTATTTCAAAAGATCTTAAAAACAGTTGGTAACCATCCGCCCTGCTTAAAAACAATAAATCGAGCTTTTATCTGAATTAATTTCTTTATATTACGGCCATCTTTAAATTAACCTCTTTAAGTGCCAAGCACAGTAACAACTACTGTCCTGGTTCCGCGCGGGCCGTCAAACTCACAGAGAAAGAGATTTTGCCAGGTGGATAAACCCATTTTGCCACCGGTAACTGGAACAGTTTCCCCGGGACCAACCAAACCGGCTTTCAGGTGGGCATCACCGTTGCCATCCTGCCGGTCATGTTCCCAAACACCTCTCGGTATAACTTTTCCCAGCAAATTGATTACATCGTTTTGTACGCTCTCATCCCAGTTCTCCTGGATCATAATTGCTGCCGTTGCGCCCTGCACGTAAACCGAGACCAATCCATTCTCAATACCACTGTCAGCTACAACAGCTTCAACCTGTCCGGTGATATCATAAAGCCCTTCTCGGCTTTCAGTCCTGATGCTGAATTTCTTTTGCACAATCTTTCACCCTTTCGATAAATCAGGGATAAAACTAATATTAAGAAAGCCTCCCTTTTATGCAGGGAGGCCCGTTTATCCTTATTAAAAGTTAGAACCTAAAACAAATCGAGCCAGGAAGGATATGAAACAATGCTTATACCGAGCACAGCCTCTTCCGGCGGATTTGCTTTTTCTTCGGCAGCAACTGTGCTGCTTTCACTGCTGCCTGAACTGGTATTGCTGGCCGAGGTACCGGAAGGATAGATATCCCAATCGTCAATACCCGAACCTGCCTCACTACCTGGGCTCATATTATTCATTGTAAAAGACTCCGTAATTGAAGCCTTGCCGACAACGGTCATGTCTTCATGCAGGTAACCGTGGCTCCCGGAGCTGCTGATATCAATATAACGATTAACAGTACCACCGGATGTTGAAGCACTCTGATTAATAAACTGCTCTTCCGCATAAACAATGCTATTTAAGCTGCCTTCCAATATACTTGATCCGGCTGGTATCAAAGCACTGGCCATAAAAAATAAAATTGCTAAGGGTAAAGCTGCAAATGCTCTTTTAAAGTGCATACTATTCAAGCCTCCCATCAATGACTTGTTAGTCTTAGCCAGAAAGTAAATAGCTTCAAGCTTATTTGTCTTCTCTAATACATTAACACTAAACCAGGCTAATTACAACACCGTGGAGCGCCCGAAAGACCTGTTAATATAAAAGCCTTTAACCCTCCAGACCCTTTAAAAATGCTTCAATATTTTTAGCCAGGGCCTGGTGGTTATAGCCGCCTTCCAGCACGGCGAAGAGCTGGTTTCCACACTTCTCCCGGGCGAATGAACCGAGCAGGCTGCCGATTTCTTCGTAGTCTGCTGCCGTTAACATGCCGCCCCAGTCATCAACCCCGCGATCAAATCCGGCTGAAACAGCAACCAGGTCGGCATCGAAACCCTTCAGATCTTCTTTCAATATCTCCAGGTAGCGGCGGTTTGACCCCTCACGGCTGTGCCAAAAGTTAACAACCCTCTCGTTTTGAAAAATATTCGCAGTTCCATCCCCAAAATGCAGATCGAAATCAACAATCAGGGCAGAATTAATCATGCCATGATGCAGCAGGTGGCGAACAGCCACCGCTATATTGTTAAAATAGCAAAATCCCCAGCAGGAATCGGATGAAGCATGGTGGCCGGGCGGGCGACAGAGGGCAAATGCGTGCTCTCCGCGGCAGGCAGTTTCAGCTGATTCAATTGCCGATCCTGCCGCCAGCAGGGCCGTATGACACAGCAAGCTATCCTGCTCGATACTGCTAAAATGACTTTCAGTATGAACCCGCAGGATTTCTTCCCGGGTAGCCGGACGCGGTTCTGTCAGCTCATATTTGCTTTTTAACAAGGCTATGGCAGGATCCAGGCGTCCCGACTCCGCTGCCGGATCAAAAGCATAATGTTCCCGGAAATCAGGGTGGTAATATATTTTCATGGCAATAAACCTCCCTTTGATAAATTTAAATGAACAATAGATCTCTGGCTCTTAAATTAAACTATAAAGATAAATAGCTAAGAAATTTTTTTAACATACCATTACATTGCTGCTAAACAGTCAATTTCCCTACAGGTTTTGATCTCTCCCTGAATATAACAATCAAGCCCCCGGCAATAATCAGAGCGCCTCCGATCAAAGACCCCGGGGTTATTCCCTCATATAGGAACAGGGCTGCCATTATGGTTGCTCCCAGGGGCTCTGAATAGGTTAATATCCCGGCATGCTGCGCTTGAACTTTTCTCAAACCCAGGTGAAAAAGGGTGGTCCCGACAGCTTGCTGGAATAAACCTAAGAAAAGCAATAACAAAAGCCCATTCCAGGTTGCACCTTCAGCGGAAAATAAAACAAAAGGCAGGAAAGCCAGGGCAATATAACTCGATGACAAAATATTTGACCTGGGCCCAAGCATGGCCAAAGGCACTCTTTTCAGGAATAAAGCCAGGAATCCGTATGTCATTCCCCCCAACAGGGCTATAAAATCACCCAGCAAACTTAACCCGACATTAAAAAGTCCCCCGTAACCCATTATTGCAGCCGTTCCCAGCAGGGAAATCAATAAAGCAATTATTGTCCTCAGCTCCAGCTTTTCTTTCAACATCAAAGGGGCAAATAACACAGTAAAAACGGGCGCTGTGTAGATTAAAAATGCTGCATTGGCAACACTGGTAAAATTTATCGCATAGGTATAGGCCAGGTAAGAAAGCCCGGTTAATGCTGCAGGAACCAGCATCAATTTCCAGTGAACCAGGGCCGGCTTCATTGATGCCAGGCCATCTCTGACTGCCACAAAAATTAACAAACCTAACAGGCCAAATAAAAATCGGTGAAAAAGAATATATTCCGGGGAATAATCCAGCGCGCGCACAAAAAGTCCATAACTACCCCAGATCAGTGCTGCCATGAGGATTTGCAGGTATCCAATTTTTTCTCTGAATGCTGCTAAATATCCTGCCATTTTTAGATTTCAACTACTTCCCGTATGCTAACATTTCTCATTAGTAACATTTCAGCCTCTTAATTATTTGCCTAAAGTATATTTTACTTTTTGCAAACAGGCAACCAGCTTAAGAAAAATCAAGCGGGAATTACGAATTTTTACCCTTTTTAACTTGACTTAGATTTGAATATTTGTTATTTTCAAATTAAGCGAACAGCTATTGATTCAACCTGCTTAAAAATATTTTAGATGCAGCTGCTATCCTGATCTGCTCAGCGAAACATTCCAGGTTCGCGAAGGCAAGCTTTAACCGAAGATAAGGAGGTAGATGCATGAAAACTGTTTTTATTCAGCCGGAACGTTGTGTCGGTTGCAAGCAATGTGAAATTGCCTGCGCTGTAGAGCACTCACAGAGTAAAAATTTATTCCAGGCAGTTTCCGAAAGCCCCAAACCCAGGCCGCGCATAAATGCCGGTCCCGGAAGTTACTTCAATTCCTCATTTCCTAACAAATGCAGGCACTGTAACCCTGCCCCCTGCCTGGCAGTATGCCCCACCGCGGCTATCAGCCGCACTCCCGACCAGGAAATTGTTTTAATTGATGGCAGCAAGTGCATTAGCTGTGCCATGTGTGCCCTGGTCTGTCCATTTGACGTGATCCGCTATTATGAATCCGCAGAGACCTTAAAAGGCAGGGTTGTTGCACTTAAATGTGATCACTGCATAGAAAGGCAAAAGGATAACCGTGAACCGGCCTGTGTTGATGTATGCAAGGTTAACGCCCTCTTATTTGGGGAAATTAATGAGCTGATCAAAACTGCAGGCAGCGAATTATCCAGATCAGTCTCCGCCGCGGTAGCTGAACCGGCCGAACCGCCGGAGCAGCCGGAAACTTTTACAGCCTGGAAAACCTGGGGCAAAGATGCCGCCAACCTCAATAAAAACCGTTAATTAAGGAAAGCCTTGAAAACTACCGGCTTATACCGGTTAAGATTAAACCTATTGTTGTTAAGGAGGATTACAATGACAGGACATTTTAAGGAAAAAGAATTAAGCGCGGCTCATGATGCCCAAAAAATGATTCGCCATGCTAAAGAGGAGCAGGTTGAAACAGTATGGGATCGCCTGCAGGCGCAGGAACCGCAATGCGGGTATTGCTCCCTTGGCCTGAGCTGCCGTAACTGTTCCATGGGGCCCTGCCGGATCGATCCTTTTGGTGACGGTCCGCAAAGAGGTGTTTGCGGGGC
>PXFD01000041.1 GCA_003564505.1 Syntrophomonadaceae bacterium | reverse complement strand
CCAGCTCAGTGGAAAAAAGCAGATCAATTGTTCGCTGCACAAGGCTTCCGGAAACCTGCTCGCTCAGTGGCCTTATTTCAGCATGACGGGGATATCGTTCTTTGAGGACTTCAGCGGCGGCTCGGGTTACGAAGTCCGCAAATGGCAGATAGCCGAAAGATGACAGGGACGGCATCTGGCTACCTGCTTTTAAGCGACCGCCGAAATAGATTTTACGAAACAGCTCTTTAACTTTAGACTTTTCCTCGTTTAACAGCAGGACCAGCTGGCCCTCAGCCTGCCTGCCAACCGGACTGTTATCCCCGGCATACTCTTCATACAAACGCCGGTAGGCATATGCATCCTGTAAAATATTCTCTTCCGTGCTGTTCAGGCCGCGCGGCACCCAAAGGATCATTGACTGTCGCAGTTCATTGATGCACTGATCAAAATAGGCCTGCCAGAAATCGGCTGAACTTTCCTCTTCACCGGGCAGCTGCGGGGGAACCAGGAAAAACAAAAAATCTGTTTCACCCTCAATTAGCTCCTTTTCCAGAGCGACTGCATCTTCACTTTCCAGGCCGGCCGGGCTGCTAAAAAAGACCTTGCCTTCCCGCCTGGTATTCTGCCAGGTAATCTCCACGTCGCGGTTGGGATTTTGCTGCATACTTTTAAGGGGCAGGTAACTTTCATCCACCCAGGCAATTATGTCTTCGATAACGCGCCTGTCTCCCGAAGTTAGCTCATTCTTAATTTTTTTTAGCTTTTTTTCAAGCAGCAGGCCAACATCAGCTTTCAGATCAATTGAATAGTAGGTTTCACCATCTTTTTCCAGGGCGGATATGTATGCTCCATGAGTGATCAGTCGATCCATAATCTCTTTAATAAATTCATAGTTTACAGAGCTTTCCAGGATACTGTAGCGATATAAAAGGAGACTGGTGATCTCTGTCAAGCTGAGTGAACGAGGATCTCGGGCCACTGCCCCGAGGATAAGCAACTTCAAAATACGCAGGGCAGTCTGTACTTCATCTTCATCATCAAAAAGTCTCTCAGCTTCCCGTTCATAATGATGGAAAACCTGTTCGCTGTAGGGGCTGGTCTCCACTGTTTCACGCAGCCGCTCACGAAAATGATCGAAAATATAGTCGGGAGTGAGCAGTTCCTGCTCGGAGTATTCAATAAACGGTTCAATACCTCTTCCCGGATCACCGGCCAGTTGATGGTGGATAAAGTCAATTACTCCCCGGTGCTGAGAAAAAAGGGGGCGCAGTTCATCAAGCATTTCCACAGTAGCCGGGTGAACAGGATAGAGGTCCATAAAATCTTCACGTGAAAAAGGCAGGTGTGTAAACATACTTTGCAGCTGTTCGTAAATACGAGGAAGCTCTTCATCGGCCTTGTCTTTTTTGCGTATCAAGCGCCCGGCAACAATCTCCTTGACATGTTCTCCACTCAGGTGAAAGCGGACGGGATAGCGGTCCTTGATCTTGTGGAGCAGTTCCCCGGCTAAAGAACCTGTGTTTTCGATATTTTCCTGCATGGTAGCAACTATCCAGGCCGGAAGAGTTTCGGCATATTCACCCAGGTATTGCAAAAAGCGGACATCTTCGTTATAAGCACGGGGATTTTCTTTTGACCTGAGAAACTCGGAGAGTTCATCAAATAAAAGCAGGAGGCCACCGCGATTTAACTCTTTTATTGCCTGGCCTATCGCTGCAAAGGCTTCCCGGCGGTGCAGGCTTTCAATATCAAGGTGCGATGTAACCCCACTGCCGGCAGCAGCCTGCAGGCGAGCAGATACTTCTTTTAGGACTATTTCTTCAAGGTATTCCCTGTTGCTGTGTTCGACCAGTGATATTTCCACAACCAAAGGTTCTTTCTGTGCTGCCTGCTCAAGCAGGTCAGACAACCGGTTCTCAGAAGCATAACCTTCCCGGCAGGAAGCTTTAAAAGCTTCGCGGGCTTCCGAATCATTTATTATCATGCTGAGCACATTTAAAAGGTGTGATTTGCCGGATCCGAAATTACCGATAACAAAGAAGCCTTTACCCTGTGACCCGGCAACTTTTTCCAGGATATTAGCAAGGGTAAAGGTAACTTCACCGGTAAAAATAAAAGTTTCAACCAGGTGGCGGCGCAGACTACTATCAGCCAGGTCGGCCAGGCGTATTACTGTGCGGACAGGAGGAACTTCAATCAAATCCCTGATTTTCACTATTCCTGCTCCTCCTTTTGCTCGATTGCCTTGCGCAGCTTTCGAATTGCACCAAAAAGTTCTTTTCGGTCCGGATATTTTTCCAGCAGTTCCTCAAAAAACAAGGCTGCCTCTTCTTCCTTGTTCAGATCTCCTGCATCTTTAATAAGAGACGATTTTGCCGTAACATCATCAGGACGCCGGGACAGAAGCTCCTTTAACAGGTGCCAGGCATCCTGTTTACGACCAGTACGCCGCAGGGCAAAGAGATACTGCGACAAAGCCTGCAGATTTTGAAAATCCAGTTCATAGGCCTGCCGGTAAGCTTCAACAGCCCCTTCCTCATCTCTACTATCACGATGCAGATCGCCTAAAAGCATATAGAGATAAGGGTTAAGCTTTCTTTCGCCCACCTTGATTACTTTCTGCAGCTGTGCTGCGGCTTCAGAAGGATCCAGGCCCTTTAGTTTTGCCCGCATTTGCTCAGCATAGGGGAAGTGGTCCTTCTCCTCCGGGGCATCTACAGCAGGCCGCTCCGATTGACTCTGAATTTTTACTGTTGGTAATTCAACAGCTACCTTTTGCTCCAGCTTATTATACTGACGTAGCAGAAAGCCATCCCGCGGATTTTGCTCTAAAGTCTGGCGCAGCACAGCCAGAGCTTTCTCCGGGTCACCGGCCAGTTCGTAAGCGCGGGCCAAACGACCGGCCCGGTAACCGCTTGGAACCAGCTCGAATGCTCTTTTCAAGTTCTCCACAGCTTCGTCATACTGCTTCTTATAGAGAGCAATCATTCCTACAACAGTTAAGGCAACTGCCTGATCAGGATCCTCGGCTAAAACCTGGAGGGCCGTCTCATGAGCAGCCTTTTTATCACCCCGCTGCAGCAAAACATCAGCCAGGTTGGCCCTTAATACCCTATAGCCAAAACTGCCAGGAGTAATATGCTCCAGGTTTTCCTGCAGCAGCATTTCTGCTTCCGCAAAATGCTTTGCCCTGCGCAGCTGCCAGCATTTGTCGATAATACTCTTATAGTCTTCAGACATCTTTTATAATCACCGCATTAAAAATTTTAAAGCTTAGAAATTTGGTCAGTAAAGTGATTCTACAAATACTGGCAAGCATCCTGCAACTAAGTGTTTTATTGGCAATGCGAACTCGTCACAGCAACCCTTTTAAATCTACAACAACATAAAAACATTAACCTCACTTGAAATAAGTAAGTTATAGAAAAAAGGATACCGTAGGTGGGGGGGTTCAGGTTGCTTTTTAGCCGCTTTTTAGAAGAAGCCGCTGCCTACCTGCCGCAAATTGATCCCCTCCCAAATCCCTTTTAATTCAAGTTAAATAGCCTGTTAAACCATCACTCTATACTCGCCAAAACCATGAGGGCAAAGGCTTCTTTGTCCCAGAGGCCGCTTTCATGAGTAACCCCGAGCCGGACAATTACAAGATCTTGCTCAGGGAAAACAAAAACATTCTGATCATTGAATCCGCTCAAATAATACATTGATGACGGCAAACTCTCAAATATGCGATCTTCGGACGCTAGCTTTTCAGGATCATCAGGATTAAGCCATGTCTGGGCCCCATACGTTCCACGCGATGAGGAAGAAGGCGTTGTCATGTAAGCAATCCATCCTTCAGGAAGTAAAAGCTGCCCATCAACTATACCTTCATTTAGCATAAATAAGCCAACCCGGGCCCAATCTCTCGCTGAAGCATACATATAGCTTGAACCGACCGGACAGCCAGATGCATCAGGCTCAAAAACGGCCGTCGACATTCCAAGCGGTTTATACATCCTGCCCATGATATAGTTATGTATATCCTTTAGTTCTCCACCCGCAGCTTCCATAAGTATTTTCATCAAAATATTGGTAGTTCCACTTGAGTAATAAAAATACTCTCCCGGTTCATGACTAAGTGGCTTATCTGCTGCGTAGTCCGCCATGGAGCGGCTTTCATAAAGCATATTTGTAGCATCGGCAAAGGGGCCGTAAACCTCTTCGAACCCAAGACCTGTTGTCATCTGTAATAGATGGTTGATAGTTATATCTGCCCTGGGGTCACCATTTTCTTTCCATAATTCAACTGGGGCCGGTTGATCTACTTCCAGGAGCCCGTCTTCCACCATCATCCCGGTCAGAAGGCCGGTAACAGTCTTAGCCATAGACCATCCAACTAAAGGAGTCATATAATCGACCCCGGGTGCGTATCTTTCTGCAATTAATTCGCCATTATAAACAACAGCCACAGCCCGGGTTTGCAATCCACCGCCCTCGGGTTCGGTAAAAGCATAATCAATTGCCTCTTCAAGCTTATTTTTGTCAACCGAGAGAGGAATAGCATCTGTATCAACGAAATCGCCCCCGGGCCAGGGCTCTGTGGAACTATTGGAAAACCGGGGTGTTAGCCCACTTATATCTCTTTCAACATCACTGCCGACAAGAAGTGTGCACCCCAGGCCTTCACGGTATACGGCGGTCTTTTCATGAAAAAGCCCGAGACCTCTTGATGTAATTGTTTTTTCGTCATAATCGACACTGCTCGATACCAGTCCAAAAAGAATATTCCCCGGGCGAATGTCCTCTTCAAAGGTTTGCTCCTCACTTCTGCCGGTAATAAAAATGCTTGAACATAAATATTTTGCCGTGTACCCGGTGCCGATAGGAAGTGCAAAATAAACATAGTAGGCAGCAGCTCCGAAAACAAGAATCAAAAGAACCAGCACAACTTTTAGCAAAAAAGATTTTTTCCTCTGCATAGGACACCTCCATAACTATTCACTCTATATTTAGCATGTCATCAATATAGCTGCTTGGATACATAACATGCACCGCACTATACACATTTTAAAAAGAGTCAATGTACCGGCATTGTTAATATCGAGACTGGGAAAAGAGGAATAGGGAAAGCTACGCTCGCATCCCCAAAGTGTTATCTGCCCCTCTTCATGGCTGCGGCATAATTGTACTGGTAAAAATACCTTTGCCACTGTTCATCAGTGGTATTATATTCATTATCATAAACGAAGTGATCGATTAGCGCTTCGCGGGTTCTTAATACTTCTTTTAACCTGTTCCTGTTTTTAGGGTCTTCTACGGTAAGATAAATTAGATCGAGGGCTCGTTCAAATGCAGATTGACTATGATTTAACTTGCCTTTTTGTTTCCACTTAATACACCTGTCT
>PXFD01000094.1 GCA_003564505.1 Syntrophomonadaceae bacterium | reverse complement strand
GCCGTTGTCGGGTAAGCATCCATTCGGTTGGTGGATAGCCCCAGCAGGGCAGCAGTTCCAGCTGACAGGCGAATCATAAAGAACAGCACTCCTCGGAAATTGATACTTCCAGCCCCAGCTCTTCAGCTTTAAGGCGGGCAGCCGGTGCGGGCAGGACTATTTTGTTAAAACCTGCCATGATAGCATAAGTATCAACTGCTTCCCGGTAACGTCCGCTCGGGCGCATACAGCCAAGGTAAAGCGGTGTCCGGGGAAACATCAGCCTTGCTGTAGCCATAAACCCGGCTACTTCATCCACAGATGGTGCTTCGCAATCTTCAAACACGGTGCCTTCAGTCGGTCGAAAAATAATCATGCTAATCGCTTCAACAGCTTCTTGCTGTAAATATTTTAGGGTTTCATATTCTCCCCCGACGACTCCGCCATTTAAACCAACACAAATATGGGGTATCACACTAACATACTTTTGCAGGTGTCGGTATGAAACAAGATAATCTTCAACCGTAGCCGATAAACCATAAACCCTGTTAATTATTTCATTATCACCCATAAAATCGAAAGAAACAACAGTTGCTATCTGTGCCAGGCGCCTGGCTTCTCCTTCTGTAACCAATCCGGTGTGCAGATTAAGAGGTCCGCGATATGCCAGCTCTTCGAGTTCCGCCCATTTCTCAAGGAGAGGTACTTTGCCCTGGGAGTCATATCCTCCGGAAACCAGGTAACTTTTTTCCCGCCCTTTTTTGCTGGCAAGTGCCGTTTCCAGTGTTGCCATCTTTTGTAGATAGGTACCATTACAATGTGCACAACTTAAAGAACAGCTGCTGCCGGTTACGGAAACTGACAAAGTCCGGTTTGGAGCAGAAAATTCAATCTGGTCAGGGAAAAAGAGTTTTCTTGTTTCCCAGGCCTGTTCCAGCAATTTATCAATATTTTGACCGCTTTTATCCATTACGCCCTCCGTCAGAATTAACTCAAGGACCATTATCTATTATCTTACACTTAAATATCTCTACCTGCAGCTTTTATGGCAACTTAAAATGTACTTGTTATTTTTTGCTCTACTCCTGAACCCTGATTCCCGCACTCTGAATCCCGCTTTGACAGAATAAATCAGGGGAAGCAGGAAAGATTTATTGCTTACCTGCCGCCCCCATATTATAACTGCTTTAATCCTAACAGTTACTCTTTATCTTTCTCCCAGATTAAAACCGGGTTACGCACTGCCCTGACTTCATCTAAACGTCCGACAACAGTATTATAGGGTCCTTGGGCAACTTTTTCCGCATCCTCGTCAATATCCCTGGCAATTTGCTCCATGGTGGCAGCAAAAGCATCAAGGGTTTCTTTAGCTTCTGTATCATTCGGTTCAATCATCAGAGCTTCATCTACAATTAACGGGAAGTAAACTGTCGGCGGATGGAAGTTGCGATCAAGCAGCGCCTTGGCTATATCACCTGCACCGGCACCTTTCTTCTTCTCCGGTTTGGCCGAAACTATAAACTCATGCTTGCAGATCCGATCATAGGGTACATAGTAGGTTTTCTTGAGCAGGCTCATCAGGTAGTTAGCATTAATTACGGCATCGGTAGAAGCCTCTTTCAAGCCCTCTGCACCCATCATCCGCATATAAGTGTAAGCCTTAATCGCGACGCCGAAATTACCGTAAAAGGAATGCATCTTCCCTATGGTTTCCGGGACATCATAATCAAGGTAGAATCGGTCTCCTTCTTTACTAACCAGCGGCACAGGCAGGAAAGGTATAAGTCTTTCTTTTACACCGACCGGACCGCTGCCAGGCCCTCCACCACCATGCGGTGTGGAAAGGGTTTTATGTATGTTTAAGTGAACTACGTCAAAACCCATGTCTCCTGGACGGGTGTAACCCATGATAGCATTAAGGTTGGCTCCATCATAATAGAGAAGTCCTCCGGCATCGTGAACAGCCTTGGCCATGGGGATAATCTCTTCCTCAAAGAGGCCCAGGGTGCTGGGATTAGTCAGCATCAGGGCAGCAGTTGTCTCATCCACTGCTTCTTTCAGGGCATCTAAATCAACCAGGCCGCGATCATCACAGGGGATCTGGACGACATCATAACCGGCCATGCTTACCGTAGCAGGATTGGTTCCATGAGCCGAAAGGGGGATAAGAACCTTATTACGCTTATGGTCCCCCCGGCTGCGGTGGTAAGCCTGGATCAACATCAAACCGGTCAACTCACCATGCGCTCCAGCGGAGGGCTGCATGGTAAAGCGATCCATAGCCGTTAACTCTTTCAATCCCTGCTCAAAGTTATGGAGCAATTCAAGGGCACCCTGAGTTGTTTCTTCGGGCTGACAGGGATGCATGAAAGCAAATCCGGGCAGGGCTGCCGCTTCTTCATTAATCTTCGGGTTATACTTCATGGTACATGAGCCAAGGGGATAAAACCCTGTATCAACCCCAAAGTTACGGGTTGACAATTCGGTATAATGGCGAACAACTCCTACTTCTGACAGCTCAGGCAGTTCAAGGGCTTTAGTACGCTGCACCTTTTTCGGCAGCAATTCATCCAGGGATTTTTCAGGAACATCATTGGAAGGCAGAGAATATCCCTGGCGCCCGGGTCGACTCATCTCGAATAAAAGGGCTTTTGATTTTCTCATTTCCATCCCTCCAATTCCCGGACCAGGGCATCGATTTCTTCCTTAGTCCGCTTTTCTGTTACAGCAAAGAGCATCGTGTTTTTTAGCTCCGGATAAAATGGAGCAAGGTCAACTCCACCTAAAATGTTCTTTTCCAACAGCTTCTTGTTCAGTTCTGCGGGTTCCCCGGGCACTGTGACGGCAAACTCTTTAAATGAACTGCCGGAAAACACATCATCATAGCCTTTCAGGGCTGTAATACTTTCGCGGGCATAAGCCGCTTTCTGCAGGCACTGCTCGGCCACTTCCCGCATACCCTGCGGACCCATAGATGCCATGTAAACAGCAGCACCAAGGGCAACCAGGGCTTGATTGGAGCAGATGTTGGAAGGTGCTTTTTCACGCCTGATATGCTGCTCCCGGGTCTGCAGGGTTAGCACATAACCGCGGTTGCCTTCATTATCCACCGTTTCACCGGCAATACGGCCGGGCATTTGCCGGACAAGCTTACTTTTTGCCGCCATGATACCGAGCAGCGGTCCGCCAAATGATGCCGGCACACCAAGTCCCTGGCCTTCGCCGACTACTATATCAGCACCATATTCAGAGGGAGCCTGGAGCAGGGGAAGAGAAAGCGGATCAGCTGAAACAAGCAATAATGCTTTATGGCTGTGAACCATGTCGGCAATTCCTTCCATATCTTCAACCAAACCAAAAAAGTTGGGCTGCTGAAGAATAACAGTGGCAATATCGTCACCCATCTTTTTTTCCAGTTCTGAACGATCGGTATAACCATCTTTGATCGGGATTTCTACAACATCAAGGCCACGGCTGTTAAAGTAGTTATCCAGAACTGCCCTGTATAAAGGACTGACTGAACGGGAAACCAGGACTTTAGAGCGACGGGTTGCGCCGCAGCCCATAACAGCTCCTTCCGCAACAGCTGTTCCACCGTCATACATGGAGGCATTGGCAACTTCCATCCCAGTCAGCTGGCAGATCATAGTCTGGTATTCAAAAATAGCCTGCAGCAATCCCTGGCTAATTTCAGGCTGGTAGGGAGTATAAGATGTGTAAAATTCGCTTCTTCCCGTGATATGCTTAATCACGGCCGGTATAAAGTGATCATAAACCCCGGCACCCATGAAGGAAACGCAGTTGTTAAAATGCTTATTCTTTGAAGCAAGCTCGTTTAGATGCTTGAAAACCTCGTACTCAGACATCGCTGAAGGCAGTTCAAGCTCACGCTGCAAGCGCACTTCCTTGGGAATATCACTGAAAAGATCTTCAATCGACTCAACCCCAATTTCAGCAAGCATTTCACGCCGATCTTCATCGGTGAGGGGAAGGTAATGTTTACCGCCCATAGGTTACTTTTCATCCTCCTCCACGACAAATTTTTCGTAAGTCGGTTTATCCATCAGTTCATCCATCTGGCTTTCATCTTTAAGCTCCATCTTGTAAACCCAGCCTTCACCGTAAGGGTCTGAGTTGATTACTTCAGGCTGGTCTAAAAGATCTTCATTAACTTCAGTAATAGTCCCGTCGGCGGGTGCATAAAGATCGGCAACAGCCTTAACTGACTCGATCACTGCAGAACCTTTGCCGGCTTCAACTTCTGTGCCGACATCCGGCAGCTCGACAAAAACAATTTCACCAAGCTTATCCTGTGCATAATCACTCAAACCTACTACTGCTTCGTTACCTTCCTGACGTGCCCCCTCGTGTTTCTTGGTGTACTTAACACCATCAATAATGTTATAACCCATCACTTTTTCCTCCTGTAAAATGGCAGTTTTATGATTTTGGCCCGGTAAGAACGGGTTCTAATCATTAACTCAACTTCTTCCGCCTGATCGGCAATTTCAGGATCCAGAAAGGCCATGGCAATAAATTTATCCAGGGTTGGGGAAAAAGAACCGCTGCTAACCCAGCCGATTTCCTGATCACCTGATTTAACCGGATACCCTTCACGCGGCACTCCGCGCTCCAGCATTTCCAGGCCATAAAGCATTCTATCCATACCTTCTGCTTTCTGCTTTTTCAGGGCAGCCTGACCATTAAATTCAACCTCTTTATCCAGGGCCACGAAACGATCCAGGCGGGCCTGGAGAGGTGTTAACTCCTTGCTTAATTCATGACCGTACAACGGCATTGAAGCTTCCAGGCGTAAAACATCCCTTGAGCCCAATCCGGCAGGATTCAGTTCATGCTTCTGTCCTGCTGCCCAGACGGCATCCCACAATTTTGAAGCTCCGTCATTCTTGCAGTAAACCTCAAAACCATCTTCACCGGTATAACCGGTTCGGGAGACAATACAATCAACCCCGGATACATCAACCGAAGGTAGAAAATGATAATTTCTCATTTCAGCCAGCGGTGTATCAGTCAGCTGCTGCAGGATTGCCTCACTGTTCGGCCCCTGCAGGGCTATCTGGGCATACTCGGGAGATAAGTTCTGCAGCTTAACATCACCGAACACGTTTTCCTGAAACCAGGCATAATCTTTGTCGGTATTTGCTGCGTTTACTACCAGTAAGTAATTGTCTCCACTTATCCTGTAGATCAAGATATCATCGACCACCCCGCCATCGGGATAACAGACCGGACTGTACATAATTGCATTATCTTTTAATCGAGAGATATCATTTACCAGAATTTTCTGCAAAAACGCTTCGGCATCCTTACCTTCAACGCTCACTTCCCCCATGTGTGATACATCGAAAATGGTGGCCCGCTTGCGGGTATCATGGACCTCCTCGACCAGCCCCTTGGGAT
>PXFD01000147.1 GCA_003564505.1 Syntrophomonadaceae bacterium | reverse complement strand
TCTTCCTTCTGTTTCTCTGACTTATCCTTAAACTGGGTCATTCGGTGCAGCCAGCCCATCGGTGTAATACAATTTAGCAACCAGGCCAGTTCAGCATGGGCCCTGACATGGGATTGTATAAAAACAACTGAGCTCTTTTCATTAAGGCCCGAAGCAAACAACAGCCCGGCTACTTCCCTGATATTATTCCACAGCACTTCCGGATCCTGGGGAACAGTTATAGTATGCAGGTCCACTACACAGAAATAATTATCAAACTGCTCCTGCATTTTAACCCAGTTTTTTATAGCACCAAGGTAATTACCCAGATGCAGGCTTCCCGTAGCCTGGATTCCTGAAAAGACTCTTTTTTTGTCCATTATTATGCCTCCTCCTGTTCTTCAGTTAAAGACCTGGCAGAAAACTGATTATAATACTGTAAAACTGTAAAATAAAGTTTGCCAGGGGAAATATAATTATTCTGAATGCCCCCAGGAAAATAAACATCAGCAATAGGATTGGGCCGTAGCGTTCGAGTTGCTGGTATATCCCCAGGTAAGAATCAGGCAGAAAAGACATCAGTATTTTTGAACCGTCAAGCGGTGGTATCGGAACCAGGTTAAAAAGCGCCAGGTAAATATTGATAATAATTAGCTGCTGAAAGAATTGAAAGGGTAAACCGCCAAAACTGATCACGCCCAGGTTCAATATATAGGTAAATAACAATAAGCAAACAAATGCCAGGACCAGGTTAGACAGCGGCCCTGCAAAAGAAACCCAGCGTAAACCTGAACGGTAATCATTAAACCTGTAAGGATTTATTGGTACCGGCTTGGCCCAGCCGAAACCAACTAAAAGGATCATCAAGGACCCGATTGGATCGAGATGGTTTATTGGATTAAGGTTCATCCTGCCCTGACTGTGTGCGGTTGAATCACCATAGTGGTAAGCCATGCGGGCATGAGCATATTCATGAACCGTTATAACAATCAATAGAATCGGTATGCGTAAAGCAATTACAACCGGATCTAAACCAAAAAACATTTAAGTTCACTCCTCTTTTTCCTGCTCTTGTTTTAAATAGTTTATGACAAAATCCAGCTCTTCCTGGGGAGTCCGGACTTCACCGTCTAACACTGCCTGCTTCAGGTTATCAATTATTTCCCGGTATAGAGGACCGGGCTTAACACCCAGTTCTTTTAAGTCTCCACCTCTCAACCTTGGTCTTATATATCTCAGGCCGTCCATGTAAAGTTTCAAATGTTCCCTGACCTTGATATTATCTGTCTGAGTATAGGCAAGCAAAATTGCTTCGACCGGAAGGGGCTCAAGATAATTAACGACTGCACTGGGATTTAAATCTGACTGGTTAAGTTTTTCCAGAACAGCAGGCGCTTCCTCACATGATTTTTTTATTGTATCTTCCCTTTCCCGGGATAGATACAACTTTTTAATTATAGCAGACCGGACTTGAGATTCCAAATTGCAAAGCAACCCGCTTAAATAGGCTACTTCAAAATCAGGATCCTCTTCCCAGCCCCGGCTTTGCACCCAGGACAGCACTTTTTCCAACCGGAATAGAGTTTGCCAGGTTTTTTGGTCAATTTCTACTTCTGGATAAAGAAATGGCATTAAATTAAGATCGTATAAGCGTTTAAGTATTTTAACGGGTGAAGGCTCTCTATAGATCAATTTTAGTTCCTGGTTCAAGCGCTGTCTGCTGACTTTACTTAGTACTTTTTTCTGGACAGCTTTATAAAGTAGCTTTAATGTTTTCGATTCAATTTCAAAGCTATATCTCTGCTCAAAACGAACCGCCCTTAATATCCTTAAAGGATCATCAATAAAACTTTGCTGGTAAAGGACCCTGATAATACCCTTTTCCAGGTCTTTTTTACCATTGTAATAGTCAATGAAATCACCGTAATTATCTTTTTCAAGCGAGCAGGCCATAGTATTAATAGTGAAATCACGCCTGAAGAGATCGTTTTTCAAACCGGACTTTTCGATCCTGGGCAGGGCAGCCGGTGATGTATAAAACTCTTTGCGGGCAGTCACCAGGTCCAGCCTTATACCGTCCTCTAATTCCAGTGAAGCTGTACCGAACCGGGTAAAATGCCTGATACTGCCCCCCAGTTTATTTTGCAGCTTGAAAGTAAAATCGACAGCATCTCCTATTACTACAAAGTCGAGATCCTGCTCCGGCGGATAGCTTATAAGCAGATCCCTGATAATACCTCCTACCAGGTAGACCTTTATCTTTTCCTGACCGGCCAAAAGGCTAACCTCTGTTAAAAGCTCTCTAAGTTTTTGAGGCAGGCCCTCATCCATTATTGAAGCAAGATTTTCAAGGGGCATGCTTTCACTGTAGTCCTCTTTAGAATCACTATCCTTCTCCACTTTCCTGTAAAGCTTTGACTTTAAGGATCTACCCCGACGATCCAGGGAGTTTAAATAACGCAATATATCGGAACGGGTAATAATCCCTACCAGGTTGCCTTCCTTATCAACCAGGGGAACCCTGCCAATGTTTTCCTCGATCATCAGGCGTCGCAATTCATTCAATGGCTGCTCCGGTGATGCTGTGATCACCTCACGGGTCATATAACCTTTTAGAGGGGCATGTCCCAGGTCGCTGCGTATTCCTTTCCTTATATCACGACGTGAAATTATTCCAACCATATTCCCTTCCTCTACAACAGGGCAACCCTTGAAGCTATGCTCTGTAAGGATGTCATCCGCCTCATTCAGGGTTAGATCACTTTTTAATGTAAAAACAGGTTTTGATGCCGCTTTACCTGCGGTGATGGCAGGGGGAAGATAATACTTGAGAAATTCAACAACCTGCTGTTTAACTTCTTCGGCTTTAACTCCCTTGAAGTGGGCTGAAACAACTGCCGGATATCCCTTAACATTAAAAGGTGCCAACAGTTCTAACAAATTTAAGTCTTCATCTTTTGAACGGGCAGCAAGATAGATTGCATCCGTCATCTGAATTACGATCAAAGTCAGGCCTGCGTCTTCAATTTCATCCAAAAGCTGCAGCAGCACGGCAGCTCCAACAACGTATTCATCTAAAACAGTCATGCTGATCAAAACTCTGCGCCGGTTAATTTCCAGCAGTTCACTGTTTCGAATCAGCTTTTCCAGTAGTTCTTTTTGAATCTCAGTTAAAGGTGAACGAAGGTATTCCTGGATTAGCCTTGTGTTGGGATCATATTTCCATAAGGCTGCAACGGCACTGGCATCTCTTGAAGTAGTAATATCATAAGTAAGACATCCTGTATCTTCATAAATACCCAGAGCCATCAAGGTTGCTTCAAATTCAGTTAATCCAATTTTTCGTGCCTGCAGCTCTTCAAATAAAATCGTTGTTGTTGAACCAATATCCTCTAGGCTTATTAAGTCTGTATCAAAATCAGGCTGGCCGGGATGATGATCATAGAGAATTACCTGCATGGCATGATCAAGGATATAGTGCCATTTGCCCAGTCTATCTCTTTTATTAGTATCAACAACTATCACATTTTCAATTTTCTCTGTATTAAGCTCTCCGGGATCACTTAAAGGAAGTAAATCGCGGTAAAGATTAATAAAGGAGCGAACATTGGTATGCTGGGGTTCAGGCAAAATAACAAGGCTGTCAGGATGTATTTTAGAAGCTGCTACCAGGGCAGCCAGCGCATCAAAATCGCCATTTGTGTGCGTGATAATAACATCCACTAAAGAAAACCACACTTTCCAGGGCATTAATCACAAACATTAAACCTTATGAACTGAATAGTTTTATATATTGCAACCACTCATATTTTACTATAAGTTCGGGGCTTTTAAAATGAAGAAGCGAAATCAATATTATGAATCAGGCCCTGGGGTGGGTCTGATCATAAATTTCCCTGATTTTTCGCCTAGTGATCTGTGTATAAATCTGGGTGGTAGAGATATCAGAATGGCCAAGCATCTCCTGCACAGAACGTAAGTCTGCTCCATTCTCCAAAAGATGCGTGGCAAAAGAATGACGAAGGGTGTGAGGAGTGATTTCCCCATTTAAATTAGATTGCCGAGCATATTTTTTTAATATTTTCCAAAAACCCTGCCGTGTCATCCTATTCCCGTGATGGTTAATAAAGAGGGCAGGTTCATTGTTGATTTTAAGCAGCTTAACCCTGGAGTTATTAAGGTATTCGTTAACATGATCAATGGCAATAGAACCAACCGGGACAATACGTTCTTTCATACCCTTGCCGCGACAGCGCAAAAAACCTACATGGGGATCAAAGTCATTAATATCAAGAGAAATTAGCTCTGAAACCCTGATACCAGTAGCATAAAGCAGTTCAAGCATTGCTTTATCTCTGAGCCCATTTTGATTGCTTTTTTTAGGTTGGCTGAGAAGCAGATCAACTTCCTGTGTATTTAATACCCTGGGCAGCTTTTTTTCAATTTTTGGTGAGTTAAGCTGCAGGGCAGGATTATCTGTTATAACCCCTTCCTGTAACAAAAAGTTGAAGAAAGAACGGATCGATGCCGTGCAGCGAGATATAGACGAGGAAGCATAACCGTTTTTTTTCATTATAACAATAAATGAGTTTATAGAATCACGATCTATCAAATCAGGGCTTTCTAGCTTTTGTTCGTTCAAATACTTGATTAATTTATTCAGATCCCGTTTATACGAATCAAGAGTATTGATTGATAAACCTTTTTCTACGGAAAGATAATTTGTATAGTTTTTAAGGTGATCCTGCATAATATTAATTTTCCTCGTAATGAAGCTTTAAAATATAAATATTCAACGTAAATAAACCATTTACCTGCTTGATCATAAAGTTTATGTAAAAAAATTAAAAAAATAATGTCTAGTTTAACTATTGCTGATCAAAGCATACTGCATAGCAATAATCGTCTTGCCGTCTTTTATTTCTCCATTAATAATCATATCTCCGACTTCTTTAAGGGGAAGCCTAATTACTGATATTTTTTCATCCGGATCGGTAACAGGCGCTGGAGCTTTATATAAACCTTCAACTTTATAAAGATGTATCTTTTCATCACAAAAGCCCGGTGATGGATAAAAAGTAAATAGTTCCTGCCAGGTTGAACCTTCCAGCCCGGTTTCTTCTGCCATTTCTCGCTTTGCGCAATCCATGGGATCTTCTCCGGGTTCAAGTTTGCCGGCGGGGACCTCGAGTAATATCTCACCGGCTGGCTGACGGTGTTGTTTAACCAGGACCAGGTTACTTTCTTCGTCAAGAGCTAACATGGCAACTGCACCTGGGTGCTCAACAATTTCCCTGAAAGCAACCTGGCTTCCGGATACCTGGACCCTATCCTGCCTTACATTTATGATCCTGCCACGGTAAAGGTAACTGCTTGATAAAGTTTTTTCACTTAAATACTCACTCATTCTAATCACCTCTCAAGCCAAATCTGTCTATTTTTCTATATAACCAGGAGCGGCTAATCCCGAGGATGCGGGCTGCTTCACTTTTATTTCCATCCGCCTGGTTAAG
>PXFD01000023.1 GCA_003564505.1 Syntrophomonadaceae bacterium | reverse complement strand
TTTTTGATCTGCGTATTTTTCGCGGGTCGCAATTAGACCCGGCATTTCTTTCTCCGCAATATCAATTTCTTTTCTTCCCCAGGAAGCCAGACTTAAGTCTGCTACCTTGTAATCCATTCTTAATCGCCTCCATTTAATTAAAATACTATTACTTAAGACAGGAATTAACCTGTTAATACTTTAAAGCAATTTACCCTCATTGATATCCTGTATAATAGTTTTTGCCGTTTTTTCATCAAACTGGGCCCCCGTTTGCCTGACAATCTGTGCGGCAATATAAGAAGCCAGTCTGCCTGCTTCAGCAATGGAATAGCCGTTGATCAGGCCATAAATAAATCCTGCTGCATAATTGTCGCCAGCCCCGGTGCTGTCAACTGCTTCAACAGTAAAAGCATCAATCAGGCAGGTTTTACTGTTGTTTTCAGTGATGCAGGAACCATCTGCACAGTTTTTAACTGCAGCGATAACATTTTTTTTAGCCAATTCAGCTGAAGCTCTTTCCGGATCATCATAGTCAAGCAGCAAACGAGCTTCATCGCGATTTGCCAGCAAAACATCTACGTAATTTTCGATTAAGTCGTGGAAATCATCACGATGCCTTTCAACACAGAAAGGATCTGCAACATCAAAGGCCACTTTTGTATTATTTTTTCTGGCTGTAGAGATAGCAGACTTGATTGCTTCTTTTTGTGAACCTGTATCCCACATGTAGCCGGTAAAATAAAAATAATCTGCATTAGCGATACGGTCGTGATTAACCTGATCCGGCCCAAATTCCTGGCAGACACCGAGCCTGGTGCTCATAGTTCTTTCATAATCAGGAGTCACAAGGACAATACAGCTTCCTGTGTCGCCACCGGATACAACTGTTAAATCTGAAAGAACCTCTTTGCTCTCTAAACGCTTTATATAAATATCACCCAGCTCATCGCTACCTACCATTCCGGCAAGGGCAGTTTCAATGCCCAGTGCAGATAGAGTAATCATAGTATTTGGGGCTGAGCCACCGCAAGAATATTGTTTTTCCAGACCATCAATGTGTTTTAAAATTTCATTTCCACGTTCAGTGTTAATAAGGGTCATAGTGCCTTTTTCAAGTTCCAGTGTTTCAATGTCATCGTCGCTGACGTGGGCAAGGACATCAATTAAGGGGTTTCCGATCCCATAAACTTTAGGCTTTCCGCCTGCCTTAGCTGTCATTAATAATCTCCTCCAACAAATAAGTTTCCAATAAAAAAACCTGCATCTTTACAGATAGCAACGGCAGAGGTTGGTTTCAGACAATTCTCTCAAAACAGCCTTCATTACAGCCATCCGTTAAGCCAAACAGGTTTTTAAAATCTTTATAACTGCGGCCATAAAAGCTAGCGGCTTATATGCCCTCAACCCGGTCAAGCTTTCCCTTCCACTCCGTGTTACTCTTCATTAAAAAAGCCGGATGGAAATGATTAAAAGCTATCCTCTTTCTCCAGCTTAAATGTTAATTCTTATAATGTTTTACCTCTAAATTATAGCACTATCTGAACAACAAGTCAAATTCGTTTAAATTAATAAGCGGGAAAACAAGGTTTAAAACCAGTTTTCCCGCTTTAACTTTACTGCAAATCAAAGGTTAACCACCATGAGCAAGATGGAATACATTAACCTCGGCATTGTCGGGTATTTCAGAGGTTGCATAATCTTCTTTTTGAACAAGTTGGCCATTAACGCTAACAGTGATTATCGATACAACATAACCCATCCTGTCCACTAGGTCTTGAACTGTCATTCCTTCATGCCATTCAAGTTTTTCCTTATTGTTAATAGTGATCATATAGTAAACTCCAATACTTTTAGATGTTAAGGTTTATCCAGCAAGGATAACACTTCTGGGATATTTATGCCGAGTTCCTTAAGATGATCAACTGTAGGAACTCCGTTATTATCCCAGCCGCGCTTTTTATAGACTGCATCGATCAGTTCGTTGTACCGCTTGTAACGAAACTCCCGTGTAATCGCTAATTTCTCGCCCGTTGATTTACCTTCGGGATCGATGCCAATTTCTTCTTTCATTTGTTTGTCATAGCGCTCTTCCCGGGAAATGTATTCTTCTTCTGTAGCAGGACCGATCGCTCTAAGCGGAGGCATATCGTCTGCCCTGGTACCGTAACCGAGATAGTAACTAATCAGGCGCTGCAGGTTAAATACACGCTCGGACTGTCGTAACATCTTTTTCTCATCCAAAGGTTCGCCGAGCATTCCTTCATAGAACTTCTGAAAGTCTTCGACACGTTCCGGTATTTTTGTAGCCTCGTTTGGAGGATACTTGCTATTGTCAGGCGGAACAACATCATTCCATATTAACTTACAAAGACCGAGCAATCCGAACCAGGTTCTGAACAAGGGGAAATAATACAGGGCTTCTGCTTTATCCTCATAGGTAGGGATCTGGTTGTTAATAGCATCGAAAAATATCAAGAGGGCTTCATCATGTTGTGGCCCCTTTATGGCCAGGGCATAGCCGGCTTGCTGGGCCGGAGATTCTTTAGTTACATACTCAGAAAATTCCAGGCCTTTTACTTCCATTCCAATATCATTTAAGAAGCCGGGATCCGCGCCTAGCTCATCAGCCCACTTTTCTTTTAATCGGCGGATGCCCTGCCCGACATCGACCCCGAAACCTTCACCACGAGCCATTTCGTGCAGACACTCTAAGGCATCCTCCATAGCGCCAAAATTAAGTTTTTTGCCACCGGTTTGCTCTTCAGTAATAATGCCGGCTTCAAAACACTCCATTACAAAAGCCATAGTTGTAGCAAAAGAAATAGTGTCGACGCCATAAGTATCACAGTAAAAATTGTATTCAACAATGAAATCAAGGTCAAAACCGCCCATATTAGATCCGCCGGCAGCAGTTTCATATTCAGGTCCGTCGACGACAACCTTTTGCCCCTTGTAGGGGCCTGTCTTTAGCTCGAACCCATCGACAGCCTTGGCGCAGGCCATTGAACAGCCTTCCCAGCAACCGTCTGCTGCTCCCTGAGTAAAGTAGCGGCTTTTCATAACCTTAGAATCAATTTTATGGGTATCTTTATGCCTGCCGAACCTATAATTATGCACAGGCAGAAGGTCATACGAATCCATGACCTCTACCAGGTTGGCAGTGCCAACTTGACGCATCCGGTTTTGTACATCGTCAAGCGTAGCCATCATAGCATTGATTTTCATTCCGTGACGACGGATCAGTTCTGGGTCGGCCGGGTTATTCATGTCATCAGTAACCTGGATTGCTCCAGTCGGGCAAACATATCCACAGGAAGTACATTCAATGCAATGCGGATCAGTTTCACCGAATGGCATGGTTAAGTGGCGTGTAATGCCTCGGCCGGCAAAGCCCAAAATATTCTGTAGTACGAAGGAACTGCAGGCACGGATGCAGTGACCACAGAGAATACAGGCTTTCGGGTTTTCATCAGTTATATCACTTTTGTACTTTTCTTTATCAGTTGCTCCGCACAGCTTGGCGATATTCTGGATTGCTTCCACGTTGGGCCAGCGTCCCAGGTACATTTCCGCCAGGTTTTTACGGTGTTTCTTAATTTTCTCGGTATTGGTGTTAACTTTAATTTCACCGCGAACGGGATAGTTACAGGCTGTAACAAGTTTTTTCTTGCCGTTGATTTCAACTTCGCACAAACAGAGCCTGCAGGTACCTTCCGGGGTTAGATCTTTATGGTTACAAAGCGTGGGCACGTTGAACCCGGCATCCATCACTGCTTTCAGCAGGTATGTGTCTTCAACAACCGTCGCTACCTTACCGTTTATGCTGATTTCGTATTTTGTTGGTCCGGCTTTTGTTTTCGTAGCCATTATTTTACCTCCACTGCATTGTATTTACATGATTCCAGGCAGATGCCGCATTTGATGCAGTCTTCCTGGTTAATAGTGTGAAGCTTTTTTGGTTCACCGCTGATTGCTTCTGTCGGGCAGTTTTTAGCACAAATTACACAACCGGTACAGTTGTCATTAATTGAGTAAGTTATCAGCTCAGTGCAAATCCCGGCTGGACAGGTTTTATCTTTAATATGCTTGATATATTCATCTTCAAAGTAGCGCAGGGTGGTTAGAACCGGGTTGGGTGCAGTCCCTCCGAGCTGGCAGAGGCTTGATGCCTCTATCGTTTCTGAAAGCTCCTGCAGCTGCTCTAAATCATCTTCCCTGCCCTTGCCTTCTGTAATGCGGGTTAAAATTTTGCTTAAAGCGAAAAGACCTTCGCGGCAGGGCGTGCACTTTCCACAGGATTCATCTATCAGGAAGTTGATAAAGTACCGGGCTACATCAACCATGCAGGTATGATCATCCATTACGATCATTCCGCCCGAGCCCATCATTGAGCCTGCTTCGGTTAGCGAGTCAAAATCAACTCCCATGTCCAGCATATCATCGGGGATGCAGCCGCCGGAAGGGCCACCGGTCTGGATAGCTTTAAATTTCCTGCCATCTGGAATGCCTCCTCCCACTTTGTAGACGATATCATGGAGAGTAATGCCCATGGGCACCTCTACCAGGCCTGTATTATTAACATCACCTACCAGGGAGAAAACCTTGGTTCCACTAGAACCATTCCAGGGATTATTCTTTACCTCACCAGTGCCTATTTCAGCAAACCAGTCGGCACCTTTAAGAATTATTTCAGGGATATTAGCCCAGGTTTCAACGTTGTTTAAAACTGTGGGTCTGTCGCGGTAACCATATTCAGTATTGTGGATATACTTGGCCTTAGGCTCTCCGGCTTTACCGGACATGGATGCCATCAGGGCTGTTGATTCACCGCAGACGAAAGCACCTGCTCCACGATGAATATGAATATCGAAAGAAAAAGCAGTGCCCATAATTGAATCACCAAGCAAACCTCTTGAGCGGGCCTGCTCCAGGGCCTTTTCCAACCGTTCCATGGCCAGCGGGTATTCCTTGCGGATATAGATGAAACCCTCTTTAGCCTGCAGGGCTTTAGCAGCAATAAGCATACCTTCGATTACCGAATGTGGATCAGTTTCTATAATACTGCGGTCCATGAAAGCTCCGGGATCACCCTCGTCAGCGTTACAGACTATGTAGGATGGTTCTTCCCTTTCTTCCATCGCCTTTTTACAGGACTGCCACTTAATACCGGCCGGGAAACCGCCACCACCGCGGCCCCTGATACCCGATACAGTCACTTCTTTAATGATTTCGTCAGTAGTCATTTCCAGGGCTTTGGTCAATGCTTTATAGCCGTCTCGGGCAATATAATGGTTAATATTTTCAGGATCAATCAAACCCTTATTACGCAGGGCAATAAGCTGCTGTTCTGTAAAAAATTCAATTTCATTCATACTGGTATAGGTTTGTTCTGTTTGAGGATCTTTGTATAAAAGCTTTTCAACTATATTACCACCAAGAAGGTGGTCATCAATGATCGAGGCAATATCTTCCATACCTACTTTTTGATAGAAAACACCCTGGGGTTGAACAACTACAATCGGACCGACAGCACAAAAACCGTTACAGCCGGTTTTCACGACCAGGTAATCACTATCCAGGCCGCGTTCTCTTAACT
>PXFD01000019.1 GCA_003564505.1 Syntrophomonadaceae bacterium | reverse complement strand
TTACATACTGGCATGTTTAACGCTCCTTTTTCATCTTAATAAAACAAAACTGCCGCCAGCGATGGCGACAGACCGGTACAGCTTTTGTCGATATCCCTCCGCTGGCATTACCCAGATCAGGTTTCAGGGTCAGAACTCTTCTAGCTCTTTCTCAGCCGGGCTGCCCCAGCTCCCCTTACCATATTATTTTTACTAATTATATATTAACACTAATCTGACACAGATTCAAGGAAGATGTAATTGGTATCTATTAATCTGCTCTCTGTGTTTTGCTTAACTGGAACTGTATAACCTGTTCCGACAGGCAAACGCAATTGCAAATGACTGAGTAGATTTTCCTTTGTCTCTACTGTCCTTCCGGCGGTTCGAAATCCGAAACTTTCCAGGCGTCCGGCCAGATGATCTTGCCTTTACCTTCAAAGTACTGAACTACCGGGAAGATAAAATAGTCTCTCCCCACAACAGGATCAGGAATGGTTTCGGAGGTATATTTATATTCATTCATAACTGCGCCATCTTGATATGTTATTGCTCCGGTCCACATCTTATCCCTGCCATAGTCATAGAGGGTATCGCGGGTCAGTTCACCGTATTCTTCAAGGGTTTCTTCGGCAATCTTTATAAAAAAGGAAGCTTTGTCGTAAGCCAGACCGCCGCTTGAGGCGCTTGGAGTAAATCCATAGTTATGCCTAAAATCTTCCACAAAAGTACCTGCTCCATCATTTCTCCAGGAGGGTACCTGGTCAAGCACATAATCAGCAGAACTTCCTGTCATATCATACCATTGGCCGAACCAACCGAGGCCGTCGGCGATAATCACACTCTTCAATCCTGTTTGATCGGCCTGTTTAATAAAAGCGGCCAGTGAAGGGCCGGTTGCAATAGATCCTGCAATAACAGCAGCATCCATTTCCATCAAGTCGTTCATGACTGGATGCAGTTCAATTTCACCTGTTGTAAAGTATATTTCGCCTGATATTTCCCACCCTGCACTTTCAAAGTCTTTAGCTATTGCTGAACCAAAGCTTTTACCCCAGTCTGTGTTTTCTCCATAAATCGCTACTTTTTTATTGCGCGGCACCCAGACTTCTTTGTTAATTGCATCTTCTAAAGCTTCAACATAAGCATTTGTAAGCTTCTCCGGTGTGGGCCATGATTTTCCCATATAATAGCTATAATATTCAGGATCATATTCAAACTTTTCATTAATGACGTCTGTTCCGCCAAACCCAAAATAGTGCGGCAATTTGTTGCGTGCGGCCACATCCATTGCAGCAACGGCTACAGAACTATGCCAGTTTAAAATACATACATCAAGTTGTTTATTAACAACCATTTCTTCGTAATTGAGAAAAGCTCTCTTGGCATCAGATTGCGAATCGATCCAGAATAATTCAACCCGGTAATCACCAATCTGATAATCTATTTTTTCAAAGGCCATTTCAACGGCCCCTTTAAATTCCTTGCCAATATTTTCTGAGCGGCCCGTAAAAGGACCCAGGACACCTACTTTAAGAACCTTTTCTTCTTCACTTTCTGCAGAAATTAATCCGCAACCTGCAGCCCCAAGAAGCAGTGCTGCGATAATTATTATTTTATAAATCATAGACTTTTTGTATAGACTCATTGGCCCCTCCCAGGGAATGTATTCAGTATTATAGCAATTATATTTTTAACCAGCCAGCTAAAGAGGTATTTTCCGGCCTAATCCTTTCTTTATTGCAAGTAATAATACTTTCTTACCTACGACAACATCACAAACAGCCATACCGATATTGCTGCAGAAAATTAATTGATCATCATTTTCTCTACCCCCTGCTTTACCGGCAATGATTTCTCCAGTTTCACAGGTTATTTCAGGCAATCCATCCGGGAAATAGCCTGCTTCAGCCAGGTGGTGGTGATCAGCAGCGCTGTCCACGATATACTTATCGGCCCTGTGGGCGGTAACAGGGTCCCAAAAAGTATTCAAATCGCAGGGGATTATAGTTTGGCCAGATGAGACCCATTCATCTTTTACTATAGACATAGGTTTTTTTAGGATAACTGTTGCAGAGCTTAGAACCTGGCAGCTTTTGGCAACAAATTCCGGATCTTTTCCGCAGATGGTTTCAACCGGTAGTTCAGGCTGCAAAGTTTCAAGAAGATCATCCATGGCTTGCTTGTTAATATCATAAACATATAATTTCTTTAACTTATTTAATGTTCTTGTGATAAAGCGGCAATGCTCTAAGCCCTGAACCCCGCATCCAAACATTCCGAAGGTCTCAGCATCGGGATGCAGCGCTGCAGCGGCAAGCGCAGTTACAGCAGGTGTCCGCATTGCGGTTATATAGTTTGCATCCATGATGGCCAGGGGGCTGCCCGTGTAAGGGTCATTAATAACCAGCAGGCCGGCAACCTGGGGCAGGTTATAATTAGCAGGGTTTTCAGGATAGCTGGCAATCCACTTGATGCCAACTGCATTCTCAGGTGGCACATAAGCCGGCATGGCATGAAAAAAATTAACCTGAAATGGATGAACCCCTAATTTTGGTGGCATCTCAAACTCTTTATTGCCATGGGCCAACAAAGCTTTCGTGGTCATTGCAAGGGTATCATCAATGGTAAGTCCGGCATTCTTTACTTCTTCTGCAGTTAAGTGGATCATTTCTTTGCCAAGTTGCAAATGTTCGATTATCTGTTCACGTTCCTTTTCCTGATCCATTAATATTCCTCCGGTATATAAGTATTGGCGAAAAACTTAATTTGCAGCTGAAATAATAGGTTCGGTGCTTAATGCTGAATCACCTAATATAAAAGCCTAATTGTTTATTTGACTTAAATCAGTAATTTCCTCTTATTTTTAATAATGCACTTACCTCTTACATCCATTATAATGGGATCATCTTGTAACATTCACCTGGAGGAGGAATTTCTTTGACGAAAAAAAGAGTATCGGTGGTCCGCTATGAAAAACCATATAAGTCCATGAAGAAAGCCGTGAACGATTGCTGTGGATTTGACCATCTTTCTTCCGGGGCCAAAGTATTTATAAAGCCTAATATTGTATTCTGGACAAAGGCCTGCACTTTTCCCAAATGGGGTGTGATAACCACTTCCAGGCTAGTTGAAGATATGGTCACTATTTTAAAGGAGTATGGTGTTGACGATATTACTATCGGAGAAGGCATTGTCGCAGATCCGGAAGATACGGAAACTCCCAGGGATGCTTTTGAATCTCTTGGTTATGATAAGTTAAAGGAGCGTTATGGAGTCAAGGTAATTAATATAATGAAGCGGCCTTTCCGCAAAGTAGACCTAAGTGACAGAATCAGTCTTAGGTATAACAGCGACCTGTTGGAAAGTGACTTTTTAGTGAACCTGCCGGTTATGAAATCTCACAACCAGACTGTAGTCAGCCTGGGCATGAAAAACCTTAAAGGTACGATTGATATTGCTTCCAGGAAAAAATGTCACAGCGCTGACCACGGACGGGACCTGCATTTTCATGTTTCAAAAATAGCTGAGCCGATGCCACCTTCGCTAACAGTAATTGATGGTATTTACAGCCTCGAAAGGGGTCCGGCTTTTGATGGTAAAATGAGACGCAGCAACCTGTTAATTGCTTCAAATGATATGCTGTCAGCGGATTTGGTAGGTTCTACTATCCTCGGCCACGAACCGGCTTTCGTCGGACATTTAAGGCATGCTGCAGAAAAACAAGGGCGCCTACTTGATCTTTCTGATATTGAAATCATAGGTGAAAAAATTCAGGAGATAGCCTCGTACCATGACTATGACTTCGAATATACCAGCGATGAAAAAGGGGAAATGCCAAAAGCGTTAGCCAGACAGGGAGTGGAAGGGTTGTTTTACCGTAAATTTGACCAGACCATGTGTACTTACTGCTCTGCTCTAAATGGTCTTATCTTAACTGCTATTCGCCAGGCCTGGCGGGGAGAGCCATGGAAAAATGTTGAGGTACTTACCGGAAAGGCAATGGAGCCGACACCGGGCATGGAATCTACAATTCTAATAGGACAATGTATGTATCGAAAAAACAAAGATCACCCTGATATCCAGAAGATGTTCGCTGCCAGGGGTTGCCCACCGGAGCCAGAAGATATTGTCGAAGCTTTAAATAAGGCGGGAATTGCTGCCGATTCAGCTTTGTTTTCTCAGGCGGAACAGCTACCCGGTTTTTTCATGAGCCGTTACGAAGGAAATCCTGATTTTGATGAATCTTTCTTTCAGGTAAAGTAAAATGATTTTCAGAGGAAAAAGGGTTAGCAGGAAAATTTGTTGAATGTTAACGTACTTCAAGTAATGCATTATATAGGGATGTTAGCTTCTGCTCTCAACTTACAGAAACCATGGCTTTGGCAAACTGAATTATTATAGATCAAGAACCGGATTGGGGGACAAGATAGTGATTGATTTACGCAGCGATACTATAACTTTGCCTGATGAAATCATGCGCAGGGCAATTTTTGAAGCAGAATTAGGAGATGATGTCTACGGAGAGGATCCAACCGTAAACCGGCTCCAGGAGATGGCTGCAGATCTAGTCGGAAAGGAAGCGGCAATGCTGGTTCCCAGCGGAACCATGGGCAACCAGATTGCTGTACTTACCCACTGCAAACCCGGGACAGAGGTAATTATGGAGGCGGATTCGCATATTTATTATTATGAAGCGGCGGCTGCGTCAGCTTTTGCCGGGGTCCAGCCCAGGCCGCTCCAGGGGCAAAAGGGAGTTTTGCCGGCCGACCTGGTAGAGTGGGCTATCCGCCAGGATGATATACACCTTCCTCCCACTTCTTTAATCTGCCTGGAAAATACACATAACCGGGCCGGTGGCAGGATATTCCCCCTTGATGATATGAAGGCTGTTTTTAATGTGGCAAAGAAACATGATTTGCCTGTTCACCTAGATGGTGCCAGGATTTTTAATGCTTCCGTTGCCTCAGGGGTTTCGGTTAAAGATTTCACAGCCTGCACTACTTCTGTTCAGTTTTGCCTATCCAAGGGACTTGGCGCGCCGGTAGGATCAATTATTTCCGGGCCTGCAGAATTTATTGAAGAAGCCCGTCGCTGGCGTAAAAGATTAGGTGGAGGGATGCGCCAGGCAGGGATTATTGCTGCGGCAGGAATAGTTGCACTTGATAAAATGATTGACCGCCTGGCTGAAGACCATGCCAATGCCCGCCTGCTGGCGGAAGGACTGGCTGAACTAAAGGGAATTGATTTTAACCTTGATGATGTTGATACCAATATTGTTATTGTTAAACCAACAGGAATGTCAGTCCAGGAACTTGGTCAACAGCTAAAAAAACGAGGTATACTGACAGTGGTTATGCAGCCGGATCGAATTCGTTTTACCACGAATAAAGAAGTCAGCCGTAAAGATATTGAAAAAACGATTTCGATTGTCGGAGAAGTTCTGGCCAATTCTTAAATATTTAGGAGGAAACAGTGGATATAACAGAAACGGCAAAATCAGTCCACCAGGAAGTAGTCAGATGGCGCCAAGACCTGCACCGTATCCCGGAGATCGGTTTTGACCTCGAACAAACCTCAGCCTATGTTCAAGCACGCCTGG
>PXFD01000134.1 GCA_003564505.1 Syntrophomonadaceae bacterium | reverse complement strand
GTGAAAACGCCAACGTTAGCAATTCACCTTCAGCCAAAATGCTGCAGATAGCAACTGCAGCCAGTAAACAGTATTACTTAAGCAATATGCTGCCTGAAGAATATGCCCGTGCCCATGATGAGGGCAGCATGCACATTCATGATCTCGATTACTACAGCAAAACACTAAATTGCTTGCAGATAGATCTTTCCAGTATGTTGAAGAAAGGATTTAACACAGGTTATGGTTATATCCGCCCTCCCAAACGGATAGCTTCCGCTGCAGCCCAGGCAGCGATCATACTTCAGAGTAACCAGAACGATATGTTCGGAGGTCAAAGCTTCCCTCATTTTGATCGCAGCATGGGTGAAGTAATTCGGGAACTTAAAAATCCACCTGAATACGAAGAGATTTACCAGGCTATGGAAGGTTTGATTTACAACCTTAATACAATGCACAGCAGGGCCGGGGCCCAGGTTCCGTTTAGTTCCATTAATTTTGGGACGGATACTACGGAAGAAGGAAGAATGGTATCGAGAGCCGTCCTCGAAGCTTTCAAACGTGGACTGGGTCGTGGCGAAAGCCCAATTTTCCCCAACCTTGTTTTCAGGGTAAAAAGTGGTGCGAACTACAACGAAAATGATCCAAATTATGATCTATTTAAACTGGCGATTGAAGTTGCAGCACGCAGGATGAATCCTACTTTTAGTTTCATGGATACAACCTATAACCGGGCTTACGGTGACGAGGTTTCTTACATGGGCTGCCGTACCCGGGTTATTGCCAACCGTCACGGTCCCGAGGTGTCCGCAGGACGGGGCAATATCGCTCCGGTAACATTGAATTTGCCCCGGCTTGCCCTGGAATGCCGTGGACAACAGGACCTGTTCTTTATTCAGCTTGATCGGTTGATGCGAACTGCCTCCCGGCAGCTTCTGCACCGTTTTGAAGTGCTTTCCAGGCTGCGGGTTCGAGATCTACCTTTCCTGATGGGGCAGAAGCTTTACCTTGATTCTGACAAGCTGGGCCCGGATGATTCAATCAGGGAAGTTATAAAGCATGGAACCCTGGCTATCGGTTTTATCGGTCTGGCAGAAACTTTGCAGGCCTTAATCGGCAAACATCACGGTGAAGATGCCGAGGCCCTTGAGTTTGGCCTGAAAATTGTCGAGCATATGAGGCGCAGAACTGATAGTTATGGCGATGAATATGATCTTAACTTTGTCCTTGTTGCCACCCCGGCCGAGGGTCTGGCCGGTCGCTTTGTAGCCATGGATCGCAAACGTTACGGTACAATTCCCGGTGTTACCGACAGGGAGTATTATAGCAATTCTTTCCATATCCCGGTTTATTATGCCATGTCGATGTTTGATAAAATATCCGCCGAAGGGCAATTTCATAGTCTTTGTAATGCCGGGCATATCAGCTACACCGAACTTGAAGCTCCCCCGGTTCACAACGTTGAAGCAGTTGAGCGGATTATCCGCAGTATGGCTGAGTCTGACGTTGGCTATGGAGGTATTAACTATCCACTGGATGAATGCCGCAACTGCTCATTCAGCGGGGTTTTCAACCAGACCTGCCCGGAATGCGATAGCCCTGATATCAGGAGAATTCGTCGCATTACCGGTTACCTTTCCACCGATGAGCGTTTTAATGAAGCAAAATATAAAGAGCTTACTGACAGGCGGGTGCACCTGGTGCCCGGGGATAGAAGATGAAGCTGAGGATTGCCGGTATTCAAAAAGACAGCATTGTAGATGGCCCGGGAGTACGCCTTTCAGTTTACTTCCAGGGCTGTTCTCACTGCTGTCCCGGATGCCATAACCCGGAAACACATGATCCTGGGTCCGGATATGAAATTACTGCTACCGGGTTGATTGATATTATAGACAGCTGTCGTTTCCTGGATGGGGTAACCTTTTCGGGAGGCGAACCATTCGAGCAGGCTCCGGCAGCGGCGGCCCTTGCCAGGGAAATTGTTTCCCGCAGCCTCAACCTGGTCCTTTACAGCGGTTATACATTTGAACAGCTGCTGGCAGCCAGTAATTCGGACCAGGATATATATTTCCTTTTAAATTCAGCATACCTGCTGGTAGACGGGCCATATCTCCATGCTGAAAAGGATTATAACCTGGCCTATCGCGGTTCACGTAACCAGCGCCTGATTGACCTGCCCGGTTCCCTGAGAGCCGGTCAGGCTGTGATCTGGGAGCAAGCCGACCGACAGTTGTGTCGAACACCGAGCGAAGGCCTGCGATAGCAATTGATATAGATTTAATAAATGAGGCGATTAAATTTAAGCTATACAATAAAACAGCTATACCTTACCTGCAGTCAACCCTCCTGGCTAAAAGCGGGGTAGTGGATCACGGTTTTTCTACCCGCCTCGGGGGCTGCAGCACAGGTCCTTCAGCATCACTTAATACAGCATTTCATACTAAAGACAGTGCAGAAAACGTTATTGAAAACAGGCGTCGTTTTTTTGATATATTTAATTATGATTACAGGAAAACTGTTTCTGCCATCCAGGTGCATGGAACAGACCTTGCCGTGTTTGATTCGTCCAACCATGGTGAAGGAGCCTTTCCAGGCAGTGCCCGCAGGGAATGTGATGCCCTGGTTACAACAAAGAAAGGCCTGCCTCTTGCCGCATATGCTGCAGACTGCATGCTGATTTATATTGTTTCAGCTGAAAAGCCACTGGTGGCTTTGGCTCACGCAGGATGGAGAGGCACCCTGGGTGAAATCGGGCCCAGGGTAATAGATTTTATAAAAAAACAATACGGAATACAGCCCGAAAATTTACTCGCTGCTTTAAGCCCGTCAATTTGCAGGGATTGTTACCAGGTAGATTCTGATACTGCAAATAAGTTTGCTTTGGCCGGTTGGAACGAGCAGCCTTACATGGAGACTCAAGCAGACGGTACCTACAAACTTGATTTGAAAGAGATTAACAGGACGCAGCTGCACAGGTGCGGAGTTAAAAAAGATAACCTGGATTATAGTTCACTCTGTACATCTTGTAATAAAAAGTTGTTCTATTCATATCGACGTGATTTTGGCAGTACAGGCAGAATGATCGGTTTTGCCGCTTTAAAGTTATAAGCAGGGGGAAAAGGGTTTGGCAAAAAAGAGCACCAGGGCTAACAAGGCTAAGAAAAAAGGATTTGAAGTCCTTTCCGGGGAAGGCAAGCGCTTTAGTTTTCAAAACCTAAAGCAGGCTGTTGTTTTTTATGTACTGCTGCTTATGGCGCTGGTCATTATTGCTCAGCTCGGCTATCATTGGCTGGGAGATCAATACCTGGCCTGGCGACTACAAATAACTGAAGCCGAGCTCGGATATATCCAGCGTGATACAGATGTCAGAGGATTCATAACCCGCCGAGAAGAAGTGATCACGGCACCGAATGATGGCATGATCCTGGCTATGGCTCCCTCAGGCAAAAGACTAGCAGCAGGAAAAGAACTGGTTACCTTTGGCGTTCTAACTCCGGATGAGATGGATAACCTGCGTGGTTCTGATCAACAGGGACCGGATGAGGATCTCAGGGATCAGCTTTTTAATTACTGGCAGGTTTTTTTTCGGGCAGAAGATGAAGCTGATGAGACGGCAGAGGAAATAGATCAATTTACAGGGGAAATAGAATTAAGGGAGGAAATAATAGAGGGTGAAGCGGAACAGGAAGATCTGCCGGCGATGGAATCGTTCGCTGAAATTTTGGTGCTGCACACTGAAACAGCAGGGTTTGTATCTCATTATGTCGATGGCTGGGAGCATTATGATGGTCCCTTATATCTTGAAGCTGCTGAGCCGGCAGGACATAATATTTCGGAGGGAGACCTGGTTGAAGCAGGAGAGCCCCTGATAAAAATAGTTGATAACTGGGACTGGTATTACAGCATAAAAACGCCTTTGCATCCTGGTAGAACTATTGCTGAACTGACCAGCGTAGAATTCGTTTTTGACTTTGCGCCGGGCGAAATGGTTACAGCCAGGCGCGAACATTATGATATTGAAGAAGACGAACAGGAAGTTCGAATAACCTATATCATTGATAGGCAGCTGCCCGGTTTTGATCAGGTCAGGTATGCTGAGGCTTCTTTACTATATTTGCGGGATCACGGTATAATAATTCCAGTAGACGCTTTATATGAAAATGAAGAAGGAAAATTGGGTGTTTATATCAACCAGGGAGGAAGGGTCCTTTTCCAGCCGGTTACGGTGGTCAGGCAGCAGGATGACCAGGTAATGGTTGAAGGCCTTAGCCAGTACAGCCTGGTTATAACCCGACCCAACCTGGTCGAAGAAGGACAGCGCCTGAATTGAAACTTTAAGCTGTAACTTTCAGTAGGGAAAGGATAATTAAGATGCTGGCAGATAATTATAAAAAGCTGCTTGAAAATATAGAAGCGGCAGCTGCCCGCGCCGGTCGCGATCCACAGGATATTCAACTTGTTGCCGTTACCAAGTATTTTGGTTTAAATGAGGTAAAAGAAGCTGCTAAAGTTGGCATCAAAGATTTTGGTGAAAACAGGGTACAGGAAGCAGAAGAAAAAATAAAGCAGTTTCCCGAGCTAAACTGGCACTTTATCGGGCACCTGCAATCTAATAAAGCGAAAGACGTTTTACCTTACTATGCCCTGATTCACTCGCTTGATCGCTTATCGCTGGCTAAAGCTCTTAAGCGATGCGGAGAAAGGTTTAATTTGACGGCTAACGTTCTTGTGCAGGTTAACACTTCCGGGGAAGAAAGCAAGTTCGGTCTTGCCCCAGAAGAGCTGCCCGGATTCCTGGAAAAAATTAAGATTTACGAACACCTTAATGTCAAAGGTCTAATGACCATGGCGCCATTTTATGACAACCCGGAATCAACAAGGCCTTTTTTCAGGGAACTTCGCCGTCTGCGTGATCAGTACAGCAGCACAGATTATAACCTTGAGCATCTTTCAATGGGCATGACTAACGATTATATGGTAGCCATAGAAGAAGGCGCTACAATTATTCGAGTCGGCAGCGCTCTTTTTGATTAAAAGTAACTGTAAGTCTTTGCAGCCATGTATACTTTAGATTCTACTGAAGAAAACTGAAGCAAGCATAAAGTCCAGGCAGGTAAACGCAGTTGAGTATGGCTTAGCAAAACGAATAACTTTTAATAAGTAGGTGATTATAATTAATATTTTGGCAGAAGGATTATTGATGTTTCTTCGAATCTATTACTTCATTTTACTTGGCAGGATTATTATGTCCTGGTTTATGATGGGTGGTGGTGGAGGAAATCCCACAGTGAACATGATTTATCAGTTTTTATATGGCGTAACTGAGCCGGTGTTGGCCCCGCTGCGTTCGGTAATACCTTCAATCAAAATGGGCATGGGCTACCTTGATCTTTCACCGATTGTCCTGCTGATCCTGGTTAGGATTTTGCAGCAGGCGCTTTATCGACATCTATACTTTTAAAGGACGTGAGTACTATACAGTCTACCTCTCCTTCTGAAACAGAAAAAAAATGGATGCAGCATTTCGAGCGCAAGCTTGAGCAGGTTCATGGAAACAGGGTTATAAATACCCCCTTTCTTGATCCACGTCAACTTGAATTGGCTGAGGCGGTTCTGAAGAATAAG
>PXFD01000185.1 GCA_003564505.1 Syntrophomonadaceae bacterium | reverse complement strand
GTATACTAGGCTTAAAAGGAGCTGAGATTGTATTTAATCCCTCTGCTACTGTAGCCGGTCTTTCCGAGTATTTATGGAAACTGGAACAGCCTGCCCACGCAGTTGCCAACGTAAACTTTGTTGCTGCCGTAAACCGGGTGGGAACAGAAGCGCCCTGGAATATGGGACATTTTTACGGGAGCAGTTACCTGTGCGATCCCAGGGGACAAATAATAACCGAAGGAAGCCGTGAAAAAGATGAAGTTGTTATTGGAGACATGAATCTTGATTTGATCAGGGAAGTCAGGAATACCTGGCAGTTTTACCGCGATCGGCGCCCGGAATTTTATAGCGAAATTAGCGATACTTCATATTAATGTGATACCGGTATCCGCATAATTATTCACGTGATTTTCATTAAGGAGGAAGACTATGAGAACATTAATTAAGAATGGAATAATTATTACCGCCTCCGATATTTATAAAGCAGACCTGTTGATCGAAAATGAGAGGGTTGCGGCGATAGAAGCTAACTCCGAGGCTAAAGCAGACCAAATTGTTGATGCCGACGGGAAGTATATTTTTCCGGGAGCAATTGATGTCCATACCCACTTTGATATGCCTTTTGGCGGCACGGTGAGCGCCGATGACTTTACCACAGGAACGACTGCTGCCGCTGCCGGAGGTACAACAACAATTATTGACTATGCTATTCAAACCCCGGGGAATTCTTTAAAGGATGCTCTAGAAACATGGCACCGCAAAGCAGAAGGCAAATGTGCGATTGATTACGGTTTTCACGTTGCCATAACCGACCTTAATGATTCAACAATTGCTGAGATTCCAGATCTTGTGACAGAGGGCTATCCGACCTTTAAAGTTTTTATGGCTTATAAAAATCTTTTCCAGGTTGATGACGCAACCCTGCTTAAAGTTTTACAGAAAGCGTCCGAAGCAGGCGGTTTGGTGCTGGTTCATGCTGAGAATGGTGATGTGATTGATGTATTAACCGGAGAAATGCTTTCTGCCGGACAGACTGAACCAGTTTATCATGCATTGAGCCGACCGCCCCAGGCTGAAGAAGAAGCGGTTAATAGGTTTATCACCATGGCTGAGCTAAGTGGTGCCCCTGCATATATAGTTCACTTAAGTGACGCCGGGGCCCTGGGCAGGGTTGCAGAAGCCAGGTTAAGAGGCCTTCCCATTTATGCTGAAACCTGCCCCCAGTACCTTTTCCTTGATCTGCAGCACTATTATGAACCTGACTTCGGTGGAGCCAAGTACGTAATGTCTCCCCCTCTCCGTGAAAGTGGTAATGAAAGATACCTCTGGGATGGTCTTGCTTCGGGGAATCTACAGGTTGTAGCTTCCGATCACTGCTCATTTAATTTTAAGGAACAGAAAGAAATGGGGCGGAATGATTTCAGCAAAATTCCCAACGGAGCACCAGGCGTAGAAACGAGGGTTCAGCTACTTTATGCCGGCGGTGTAAATGGAGGTTATTTTAATCTTAACCGGTTTGTTGACCTTGTCAGCACAGCGCCGGCCAGGCTTTTTGGATTGTTTCCGCAGAAAGGGACTATCGCCGTCGGCAGTGATGCTGACCTGGTTATATTTGACCCTGATGCAGAGTTTACTATTAGCGCTGAAACTCAGCATCAAAATGTTGATTATAACCCATATGAAGGATTCAGCGGTCAGGGAACCCCAATCCATGTTTTTTCTCGCGGAAGCATGGTTTTTGATCACGGAAAATATAGTGGAGATAGTGGTCACGGTCGGTTTGTTAAACGCAAACCCTTTGTTAAAGTTTAATTGTTGATGCGGTTATGTCAAATTTGTACCTGCCCAGCCTGCTGATGAAAGCTGTGCTCGCTGATTGTTTATGCTTGAACTGCAACGACTTAGCTTCGTCAGCATTTCCATGCCTGCACTTTATGTACTTAATATTTTTCTTAAGCAGACTGGACAGTATCAAAAAATATAGGCTGAGTAGTGGAATGAAATCATAGTAATCTTGTTAATGTAAGGCAAGAAGCTTTTTAAGGAGGTATTTTTATGATAGTAGTTATGAATCCCGGCGCAAAAGAAGAAGAGGTAAAAAAGATAACGGATAAACTGGAGAGGATGGGTTATGGAGTTCACCTGTCTACAGGAGAAAATCGCACGGTAATCGGGGTGATCGGTCAGCGACGGGAAGAAGCAGCCCAGGCCATGGAAGCGATGCCTGAAGTTGAAAAAGTAGTATTTATCACCAAGCCATTTAAGCTGGCTGGACGAGAGTTTCATCCCAATGATACGGTAATAAAAATTGAGAATGTTACAATTGGAGGGCCAAACCTGGTAATAATGGCCGGGCCCTGTGCTATTGAAAACGAAGAGCAGTTAATGCAGGCCGCTGAAGGAATCAAAGCCGGAGGAGCTTCGATCCTCAGGGCTGGGGCATTTAAACCCCGCACTTCCCCGTATAGTTTCCAGGGCTTGGAGAAGGAAGGGCTGGATTTTTTGAAGGAAGTAAGGGCTAAAACAGGCTTACTTATTGTAACTGAAGTGATGGATCAATTTACTGTTGAGAAAGTTGCCGACTGTGCAGATATTATCCAGGTTGGAGCGCGTAATATGCAGAATTATTTTCTTTTACGTGAACTAGGCAAAATTCGAAAGCCGGTTCTCTTAAAAAGAGGGCTTTCTGCTACTATAGAAGAATGGTTGATGGCTGCTGAGTATATTTTAAGCGGTGGTAATTATGAGGTAATTCTATGTGAAAGAGGAATCCGGACTTTTGAGCCTTATACCCGCAATACATTAGACTTGAGTGCTGTTCCGCTGGCAAAACAGCTCAGTCACCTGCCGGTTATTGTTGATCCGAGCCATGGAACCGGTCTGTCCGGCCTGGTTCCCGCAATGAGCAAAGCAGCCCTGGCTGCCGGCGCAGATGGTCTGATGATTGAGGTCCATCCAAATCCCCAGGAAGCTCTTTCAGACGGGCCGCAATCTCTTACGCCTGAGCAGTTTCAAGATCTGACTAAAGACCTTAAGGGAGTGGCTCTCAGTGTTGGAAAGCTCATCTAATAATTCCAGGATATACTTTGCCCGTGCAGCACTAATTGGCACAGGCTTAATTGGCGGCAGCCTAGGCATGGCTCTGCGTGAAAAAGGCCTGGTAGGTGAAATTGTAGGATACGATCGTGATTCCGGTGCTGTTGAAGATGCATTGAAGAAGGGGGCAATAGATGGTATTGCTGAAACCCCGGTCGAAGCTGTAAAAAAAGCTGACCTGGTTATTCTGGCTGTTCCGGTTCTCAGCACCCTTGATTTGATTAAAGAGATATCATCAGCTGTTGAGGGGGAAGCATTGATCACTGATGTTGGCAGCACCAAGGCCTGGATTATGGAAGCAGTTGAAACAGTCCTGCCTGAAAATGTAACTTTTATTGGCGGTCATCCCATGGCTGGTTCAGAAGAAAGCGGGATTGCCGGAGCCGATCCGGCTCTGCTGGAAAATGCGATCTATGTTTTAACCCCGGGAGCAAAGGCTGATCCTAAGGAAACGGAAAAACTTTCGGCTATGATTAGTGAAATAAGATCTCAGCCGCTTATTCTTGAACCTCTGGCCCATGATCGGATAGTTGCTTCGGTAAGTCACCTGCCTCATCTTACAGCCGCTGCCCTGGTGCAGAGCGTGGCCGGTACCGATGACCTGGAGCTGGTGAGGACCCTGGCTGCAGGAGGTTTTCGAGACAGTACCCGCATTGCTCTTGGCAATCCTGATGTTTGGCGTGATATTTTTATCAGTAATCGCTGGGCTTTACTGGCAGCCCTGAAAAGATACAAAAATAGCATTACAGATTTGGAGCAGCATCTGACTGCTTTAAGCGCTGAAGGCTTAGCAGAATATTTACAGCAGGCCCGTGACTATCGCAAAACTATTCCTCACAGGGGGCGCGGTATTTTACCTGAGATTCATGATGTTATCGTTTTAGTCCGGGATACACCTGGCATAATTGGTAAGCTAACCACACTTTTGGGCAGCGCCGGAATAAATATTGATGCCATTGAAATACTGCATGTCAGAGAGCTAGCCGGGGGAAGTATCAGGATAGGTTTTAAAAATGAGGAAAATAGACGAAAAGCGGTAAAACTGCTTGATCAGCATGGTTACCGCTTTCATGTTAAATAGGAAAGACTGTGCTCTCGTTTTTGATCATTTATTTTGCGTTCATTTTAATTATTAACGTACAGTTCTTCTTGCTCGGCTGCCAGAACAGCAAGCGTTTTACTTTCCAGTTCTGTTTTTACAGCGCCTTTTATCCTGGACCACACATTACGGGTAACACAGATTTCAGCTCTATCGCACTCTCCATTGTTATCAACGCATGACACCGGGGCCAATGAGCCTTCAATGCTTTCTACAATATCATAAAGTGTAATATCTGCGGGCTTTACGGCAAGGTGGTAGCCTCCGCGGCTGCCTTTCTGAGTTCTAACAAATCCCCGGGCTCTTAAAGGTGCCATTATTTGCTCTAAGTATTTTACAGATATATCTTGTTTGCAGGCGATATCATTAAGCTGAATCGGGTCCTCCTTGTAATGTAAAGCCAATTCAATCATAGCCCTGGCGGCATAACGAACTTTTGTAGATAACTGCATCAAAGCAACCTCCCTAGTATTTATTAACAGCAGAATATCGATTTCAATAGTAATAAATCATTAGCTTAATTTTACTGGGTTTCATAAGAGTTGTCAAAACAATCTTTAAAACAGTTACCCTTGTTTAAAAAGTTTTTATAAAAAAAGAACTATAATATTATTTTTTCCGGCCAGCTGGCCAGTTTGAAAGCATGGTTTTTGCCAGGCCCATTTAAAGTATTAAATACTTTTATAGTATTATTATCTGTGGGGTTATATATAATTAGGTATAGATCGCCTTCTCTTGTATTGACAATGGTTTCCGTGGCAGTATAGGAAACCCGGCCATAACGGGGATGATCATAATTAAAGGCTTCATAAGTTAAATTCTTGCTCAAAGTTTTTCTCAAGCTGGCATACCAGTCAATATCAAACTCTTTTTCTTTAAGCAGGGCTTTGAAAATATAATCAAAGTAGTCCTTGTGCCTGTAACGCAGGGTTGATCTGCGAAATAGGTAGATCTCAAAAGTAGCAGCTTCACGCCAGCATGGTCCCACAATATTTCTGAAACCATATTCAGATGAGTACATAAAACGGATATGATTTAAACCTGCAGGGATAGTCAAGGCATAGTTAATCAGTTCCTGGGTTACACAGAACAAATTTACTGCTGAAGTATTTGTTGCAACAATATCGCCGTAAGAATCCAGTGCAAAAGCAGGCACCTGTAAGCTCTCCATCAACGATAATAGATTGTTTAGCTGGTGTTCGGGAATTTCATTTTGGAATAACACCTCGTCTTTTAGGCCGGAAGCGGCAATGAAGAATTCCTTTTGTTCAAGGTTAGTTAACTTGAAGGCTTTTGCCAGAAGTTCCAGGGTCAGGTTGTCAAGGTATTTTCTATCCCCTCTTTCCAATCTTCCCAACTGATTTGGGGTTAAGTGAACTGCCTCGCTTAAAGTTTCCCTGGTCCACCTGTTTCCATATTCATCCATGCTGTATCTTCTCAGTGCTTTAACCAGAAGACCAAATTCAGTTAAGTTGATCTTAATCACTCCTGTAAT
>PXFD01000136.1 GCA_003564505.1 Syntrophomonadaceae bacterium | reverse complement strand
TAAAGCCATGTTCATCGGCAAGATACCTGGTGCGCAGTATCGATTCCAGGTTTACCCCGGAAGAGCCTAAGCTGTAATGCTTGTATTGCTGTTCCAGGGCCAGCATCATAGTTTCGGCCATGCAGGCATAAGCCAGCCCTTCTTCAAAACCGAAATCCCAACCAAGCGAAGGCTGTCCCGGCACTTCAACAACTCCGCCGTCGATAACCAGGACATCGGGGCGGGCTTGATCCACTTCTTCACTAACATTGGCCGGGCGGGAAATATCACAAACTATCGCTCCGCTGCTCAGGTTGCCGGCATGAATAACTTTGTCCGTAGCGCTGGTGGCACTGATCACAATATCGGCCCGGGCCAGGACGGCATTTATGTCAGTAGAAAACTCTATTATCCCTTTGCGCCGACCTTCACCGTCAGCAAAGGCTTCAAACTCTTCCATTGGGGCATCCGGTGCGGGCAATTCAGGACAATTGGCTAAAATATGGCCCATGCTACCAGGCTTTAAGGGCCTTCCCTGCTTTAAGATGGCAGATTGGTACCGGTAGATTTCAGCGGCAACCAGGTGCAGTTTATCGCTGGCAGTTTTATTGTTGGGGTTACCGATCAGAATCAGGCGGGGTACAGTTTCTGAAAGTAAGAGTGAAATGCCGCGGCCGATTGAACCGGCAGCGCCGACAATAGCGGCAGTAGAATGAGAACGATCAACCTGAAGCCTTTCTGTGGCAGTATTAACTGCGTCAACGGCAGAAACAACGGTATAGCTGTTGCCGGTTGTAATCGGCACTCCTTCATTTTTCAGGTAAAGCCCACCCATGGAAGCAACTGCGGTAAAAGCCCCGAGACCGACGATTTTTGCCCCGCGTTCACGAGCCATACTTACGGCAGCTTTTAGCTCTGCCATGGCCTGTTTTCGAGGCATCTGCACAAATTCATCTGTTGTGCGGGGCAGGCCAATAAATTCACCATAAGCTGTTTTACCGGCTTCAGAATAAATTTTCGTTTTACCGGCAATGAAAGGCTCGATCATATCACCAAACCGTCCTGTTAGCTCGGCCAGCTCATCTTCACTAAAAGCAAGCAGGCTGTTATCGAACTGGTGGTAACTTTCAAGATCCAGGGCATGAATTAAAAAGGCGAAACGACCTTCTTCCGGTTCGCCACTGGGAACTACTTCTTTGGCCGGATAAGGGGTAAAGGCTGGAAAGTGATCAGTTTTTCCCGACCTGATTAAGTAAGAGAGGAATTTAGCCGTATTACCTTCATTTAGAACTTCCAACATTGCCTCTATACCACTCAGGGCTTCACGACACTGTTCGTCAGAAATAATCAGCGGCGGTTCAATTCGAATAACCGCATTGCCATTCAGAGTCGGGGCGACCCTGACCTTTTCAACATTTAAAAGATATGATGAAATAGCCGGGGTTAGCAATTCCTGCTCAGCCATTACACCCAGAAGGCTTCCGGGAAAGTGTTCCCGGTCCATATAGAACTCCAGGCCCAGCATCAGACCGCGCCCACGGACAGCACTGATCAGTTCGGGGTATTTTTCTTTTAGTTCAAGCAGGCCCTTCTTTAAAAGATCGCCCTTAAGACGCACCTCTTTTAATATAGAGCTATTATTTGCAGCCAATTCTTCCATAACCTGTATCCCGACCCTGCAGGCCAGGGCGTTACCGGCAAAGGTGGAAGAGTGTTTTAGACCAAAGTCTTCTGTATAAACATCGGCTGTGCTAAGACAGGCGCCGATCGGCATTATTCCTCCACCTAAAGCCTTGGCCAGAACCATTACGTCGGGCGCAGCATTTTCATGCTCACAGGCAAATAAAGCGCCCGTTCTTCCGAGGCCGGTCTGGACTTCGTCAAAAACAAGCAAAACTTTATGCTCCTGGCAAATCTCCTTTACAGCTGAAAGATATCCCCGGGGAGGTTCTACTATACCACCTTCACCCTGGATCGGTTCAATAAAGAAAGCAGCATAATAATCCGGGTTGTCTGCCAGTTCCTTTTTCAGAGCATCAAGATCACCGAAAGGAATATGATTAAAACCTTCAGCGGGTGCATTGAAAACTTCCTGGTAACCGGGATTGCCTGTCGCAGATAATGCACCAAACGTTTTGCCGTGAAAGCTATTGTCAGTAGCCAAAATTCCCAGGCGACCTGTTGAGGAACGGCACAATTTAATGGCTGCTTCTACAGCCTCGGCACCGCTGTTGGCAAATGTAACATATTCCAGGCCTTCAGGAGCCACTTCAACCAGGCGGCGGGCCAATTCACCGGCAGCATCAAGAGCGGAGGGCTGGATAAAGTTAGGCTCTCCGGAATCCCTGTAATTATTGATTGCTCCCCAGATTGATTCCGGGTTATGACCAAAAGGCAAAGCTCCATAGGCGGCTATACAATCAAGGTAGCGATTACCCTGATCATCAAAAAGATGACAACCTTCACCACGGACATATTTTTGATCGAGCTTTATACTCTCCAGCATCTCGCCCAGGGATGGATTAACAAAACGGGTATAATTGTTCATAGTTGAACCTCCTACGCTGATCTGTGCACACTATTGTGCACATCAATGGTGCTATTTTAACCCGAACTCTTAAAAAAATCAACAAAAAAACCTGCCTCAAGAAAAGAGAGCAGGCTTTATTGACGTTTACATTGAAATTTAATGAAAAAAATAAACGACTGTAACTAAGCAGGCTGGGCTGTATTAAGTAACGCAGGCTGAGTGGTTGCCTTCTCTTCCGTGTAAAAAAAGAATTTCACATGGTCCTTTATTTGCTTTCAGGCGTAATAATTGACACGGCATGGCGATCGGGCTCCAGGTTCTCTTCAACCAGGGCCAGGATTTCTTCCCTCTTTACTTCATGAAGAATTGAAGGAAGCTGGAAAAGGTCTGTCCCTTTAAAACGCAGGGCAAGAAAATTATTGGCAATAAACTCCAGCGAGTTAAAGCGGCGAATATAGCCCCCCAGAATTTTGCGGCGGTGACGCTCAAACTGCTCTTCGCTGATACCTTTCTTATTGATACCGGCGATTGCCTCCATAATTCTGTGGTAAAGCTGATCGGGATCCTTGGTTTCCCCACCAATCATAGTATGACCATAATTAGTTTCAGCAGTGTACTCGGCATCAAAGTTTTCATCAATCAGGTCTTCCCGGTAGAGACTATTATATAGCTCCTCGCTGGAACCAAATAGGATGTCAAGCAGCAGTTCCATCAGGATTTCCCTGCGCATTTTTTCCCGTCCATGTAAGTTAGCTGCTACCATATCTTTAAAACCTAAAAGCAGGATCGGTTCAGATACCACCAGTTCCTGGACAGTCCGTTTCCTGTTAATCTTATCAGGCTCACCAGGGTATTTACGCACTATTGCTCCCATCGTTTTATAATTCCTGGCAGCAAGGTTCTCTTCCACCTGGCGTCCAACCTGCTCGGGCACCAGGTCGCCCACGACGAACACAGCCATATTACTGGGATGATAAAATGTGTTATAGCAGCGGTATAGCAGATCAGGTGTGATCCTGGAAATACTTTCAGTAGTCCCGGCAATGTCGTTTCGGACCGGGTGCTCGCAGTAAAGACCTTCTAGCAGGTTAAAAAAAACACGCCAGTGTGGATGATCTTCATACATTTTAATTTCCTGACCGATAATACCCTGCTCTTTTTCAACTGTTTTTTCAGTAAAATACGGTTCCTGTACAAAATCAAGCAGCTGTTGTAAGTTTTGTTCAAAGTTTGCAGTGCAGGAAAACAGGTAAGATGTCTGGGTAAATGAAGTAAAGGCATTGGCAGAAGCACCAAGGGCGGCAAAACGATCGAAAACATTGCCCCGTTCATCTTCAAATAATTTGTGCTCCAAAAAATGGGCTACTCCGTCAGGCAGCTCTGTATATTCCTGTTCCGGCTCAACCCGGAAGCAGTTATCAATTGAACCAAAACGGGTAGAAAACACGGCATATTTCTTCTGGTAGCCGGAGCGGGGCAGCACATAAAGATCCATCCCGGGTTCTACCCGGTAATGGTAGAGTGTCTCCTGGAGCTCCCTGTTTTCAATTAAACGGCAGTTCTCAGTCATTTCACATTGAACCTCCTTCCCTGGGTCGAAGCAAGTAAACTGTATCAAGCTTAACTCTATCAGCTACTGCTTTCAGATCTTCCAGGCCTACTGATTCAATTCCAGCGGCCAGTTCTTCAATAGTATAAGTTTTACCGCCAACAGAACTATCTAAGTGAAATGAAATCAGCTGGCTGGGGCTGTCCTGCCTGGAACGAAGTTGATTAACCAGACCCTGTTTTGTATTGTCCAGTTCAACATCACTGATATTTCCTTCAGCCATATCCGCAAGCTGCTGCTCAATTATTTCACGCGCTTTGTCGCGCTCCGCATAATTGATCCCGGCTGATATAACCATCAGACCTTTATGCTTTTCCAGGCGTGAATTGATGTAGTAGGCCAATCCGGCCTCTTCCCTGACATTCATAAATAACTTGGAATGCGGAAAACCACCTAAAATACCACTATAAACCAGGAGAGCACAATAGAGGTCGTCCTGGTAACTGGTATAAGTCCGGTAACCCATTACCAACTTAGACTGGTTAACGGCCATTTCTTCTTCATGAAAACTTATATTTTTAACTGGCCGCATTATTTCAGTTCCGGAAAGCTCAAACGTTTCACCATTACGGGGAAATCCAAATATTTTATCCGCTGTCTCCCGGACCAGCTTTTCGTCGAGATCGCCGATGACATAGAAATCAATTGGATTATGGTTAAACAGGGTTTGATAATAATCATATAAGCCGGCTGAATCGATCCGTTCATAATCTTCAATCCGCCCCAGCTTAAAAACGCCAAAGTTTTCATCTGCACACATCAAGGCCAGGCAGCGTTCCAGGGCATATGAAACTTTATCATTAAGCATGGCCCGGATATCTTTAATGAGCTGATTTTTTTCCTGCCTGACATAGTCCTCTTTGAATGCATTGTTTTCAACCAGGGGGTTCCCAATAACCGAACCAAGAACAGACATCCCTTCAGCCAAAAGCCTGCCGTTTTCACCCAGGTAACGATCGTGCGCTGTTTCCATGGTAAAGGCCAGGATATGCCTTTCACCGCTTTTCACAATATCAGTGGCAACATCAGCACCGTAAAGACTCTCCAGCTTTTGCTGCAGGCTTAAGTAATCAGGGTAATCTCTGCTGCCCTGTTCAAGGACAGAAGGCAAAAGAGCGTTATATGCCGCCCTTTCCGGGGTCAGATCCTGGTGAACAAACAATCCCATTGATATTGTTTTAAATTTCTCTGTAGGAATAAAAATCAGCCTGATTCCATTTTCAAGGTAGTGATATTTTGTATCTTCGAGCAAAGCCAAACCTCCCTCTCGATAATTAACGCATCTATTCAGCCATATTCATTTGCGTTTTTTCAATAACTTATTTTAGTTTAACCTTTTCTCACCCTATAAAGCAAGTAAGCCTCTGCCTAATTTTTTATCAAACTTCAAACTTCTCTATATAGATTATAACACTTTGGCACGTAGAGGAGTTTGACTTGCAAAGGGCTTGGTGGTATCATGAATTTGCAAAAGAACAGTCAGGCGCCCGTGGTGAAAGGGATATCACGCAGGCCTCCGGAGCCTGAAGTCGGGGTTCGAATCCCTGCGGGCGTACCAATAATTCTATGGAGCAACCTG
>PXFD01000165.1 GCA_003564505.1 Syntrophomonadaceae bacterium | reverse complement strand
TACCTTGATGCTGCTCTATGTTTCTGGGGTGCCGATGCTGGAAAAGAAATATAAAGATAAACCCGAGTTCCAGGAGTATGCGAAAGTTACTAATAAGTTTTTCCCATGGTTTCCGAAAAAACTGAATAAAAGGGAGGAATAAGTAAATGGTAAAATTTATTCAAATATACCTGGTTGTTCTGGCAGCTTTTTTTGTGATTGATATGATCTGGCTAGGTCTGGTGGCAAAGAAATTTTACCGTGAACAACTTGGTTCTTTAATGAGGACTGGTGTTAACTGGCCTGCGGCCATTATTTTTTATCTTCTATTTATTGTAGGCCTGGTGTTTTTTATCGTTTACCCCGCTGTGGAACAGGGCAGCTGGTTTTATGCTCTTTGGACCGGCGCATTTTTCGGACTGATCTGTTACGCCACCTATGATCTGACCAACCTGGCCACCTTGAAAAACTGGCCGCTTAAAATGACAATTGTTGATTTGATTTGGGGCTCAGTATTATCCGGTGCCCTGGGGTTAATCGGATTTCTGTATGGCCGTACAGTTTTATAGCACTTTACTTTGAATAATCAAAGCATATAGGGTTTCTTAGTATGCGTGGTGCATGCTTTACTTAATCATCTCTGTCAATTGCGGGATAGTCTCTGCTGCATCGCCCCAGAAAGCATGAACATGATCCTGATCATAAAGCAGGTTATCAACTCCCGAGTAACCCGGTTTTTCGTCAATGTTACATACGATTACATGCTTTGCTTTTTCAGCATTAAGGATAGGCATACCTGATATGGGAGTTCCCTCTGCTGCATTAGCCGCCGGGTTAACTACATCACAGGCTCCGACAATAATCGCCAGATCAGCATGATCGAACTGAGGGTTGATGGCATCAAGATCCATCAGCTTTTCGTAATCAATGCCTGCTTCTGCCAGCAGAACATTCATGTGTCCTGGCATACGTCCCGCCACAGGATGAATGGCAAATTTCACTTCTTTGCCCTGTCCCTCAAGGGCATCAAGCAGCTGTTTCACTGCATTCTGGGCCTGGGCTACGGCCATGCCGTAACCGGGGACAATAATCACTCTTTTGGCCTGGTTAATAATATTGGGAAGACTGGCTTCTGAATCTTTTTCAGCTGCCGGTTTAGATTCAGCACCCTCTTCGGATTTCTTTTCTTCTTCCGCAGTAACTTCATCTGCTGCAGGGTCCGCTTCGACAGCGCTTTGATCATCTTTTAACGATGGAGTCGCGGTCTCTTTTTTCCCGGGGGTGAAGCCTGCCAGAACAGAAAAAAGAGAGCGGTTCATAGCCCGGCACATGATCCTGGTCAGGATCATACCGGCCACACCTACTAAAGCGCCAGTCCCGGCCAAAATAACATTTTCCACAGCCAGGCCGGCGATTGAAGCGGCTATACCGGAAAAAGAATTAAGCAGGGAAATGACGATCGGCATATCGGCTCCACCAATGCGCAGGGTCATGAAAAAGCCGGCAAGCAAACCAAGCAGGGCAATTACCGGTAGGAACTGAAAATAATATTGACCGGTCAAACTCATGTTGATCAGGACGAGAAGAGCAGCCAAAAGGATGGCAACACGCAGAATATGACCGTGACCTTTTAGCTGAACCGGTTGGCGAAAAGCCAACCCCTGCAGCTTCAGTACAGCGATTATACTGCCGCTGAAGGTTAAAGCGCCTACACCCAGGGCCAGTCCGGAAGTGCCCCAGAAGAGCATTTCTGCTCCTTGCCCATGGTAGCTTAAAATAGCTGCCCATACGACCAGGGCCGATGCGGCCCCACCAAATCCGTTTAATAAAGCTACAGTTTGCGGCATGTGAATCATTTTTACGGATTGTCCCAGGATCAGACCGATCAAGCCGCCGATTACGATATATAATAAGGCTGCTAAAGGTGCTGCCTGCCCGGTAGCAACGAATGCCCAGGCAATAGCTACCAGCATTGAAAGAGCTCCCAGGCGATTGCCCCAGAGCGCGGTGCGGGGAGATTGCATTAACCTGATACCGGCCAGGAAGCCAAATATAATTAGAACGGCTAAAACAATTGTTACTGCCACGGTATTTCCTGCACCTCACTTTCTTTTGCTTTGCCTTTGAACATGCGCAGCATTCTTTCTGTAACCCAGAATCCGCCGGCTACATTTATCATGGCCAGGATCAAGGCAGCTGCCGCCCAACCTTCAGTTCCCGCTGGAGCGGTGAAAAATACGGCTATTGCTCCGATAACGGTAATGCCGGAAAGCGCATTCATACCAGACATTAAAGGAGTGTGCAGCAAGGGGGGCACAGCAGATATAACTTTGTAGCCCAGCAGTGCCGCTGCAATTAATATGATAAACATTGCTAAAATCATTAGTTATTCTCCTTCTCCTGTTTATTACTCTTCCATGCCCATAGCCATCAGGGTCCCATGGTGGACAATTTTCCCATTGTGAGTGACCAGGGTTGATTCTACTATTTCATCTGTGGTGTCGGTCTTGACAGTGCCATTTTCGATAATATAGGCAAAAAAGTTGTAAGTGCTCTTAGCAAACATGTTGGTTGCATCGACCGGCAGGGTGGCCGGCACATTCATAATGCCGCTGATGGTGATTCCTTGATGCTTATATTCTTCTCCGCAGCGGGTAAGTGAGCAGTTTCCGCCCTGATCTACTGCTATATCTACTATAACCGAGCCCTTCTTCATTTTCGAAACCATATCCTCATCAACTATTTGCGGAGCCACTTCTCCAGGCACCAAGGCTGTGAGGATTACGGCATCGCTTTGTTCTACATGAGGTGCCAGCAATTCTCTTTCTTTTTCGTACCATTCTTCAGGCAGGCGTCGGGCATAACCACCATCGCCCACAGCCAGCTCCTGGGGAACATCGAATTCTATGTTTTCAGCTCCCAGGCTGCGGGCCTGCTCATTTGCTTCCGGCCGAATATCAAGGGTTTTTACCTTGGCGCCGAGCCTTTTTGCAGTAGCGATAGACTGGAGGCCTGCCACCCCGGTGCCGATAACCAGGAACTGGGCTGGATTAATGATTCCGAATGAGGTGGGCATCATTGGAATGAAACGGCCCAGATGGTTGGCGGCAAAGATAACTGCTTTGTATCCTGCCACAGTACTCATTGAGGTTAAGGAGTCCATTTGCTGAGCCCTGGATACCCTTGGAATCCCATCCAAGGTAAAGCCGGTAATATTCCGCTCCGCCATGATTTTCAGGCCTTCATGGTTAACCGAGTGAGCCGGGTGTAAAAAGCTGATTACTACACTGTTTTCTGAAAAAAGCTCTGTTTCATGCTTTCCATGCTTTTCATGATGGCGCGGCTCTTTTACTTTAAGTATTACATTGGCCCTGCTATAGAGTTCCTGAAGGTCCTCTAATATTTCTGCTCCTTTGGCTTTGTATTCAGCGTCATCAATAAATGCGCCGGCACCTGCTCCTGCTTCAACCAGGACTTCGGCTCCGGCGGTAATCATTTTTTCTACAGTCTCAGAAATAGCAGATACCCTACTTTCTCCCGGCATGATCTCTCGCGGAACACCAACTACTACCTTTTCCAATTGCACAGCAAACACCCCCGTCAAATTATTGAAGCCATTAGTTTGAAAACTATATCCGAAGCTCTTTGATTCGAGCTTTAATCCTATTCCAGATTATTCAAGGTAATTATATCAGAGTTTACTGAAGGTTAAAACTCCAAAACGGCCAATATAGCTGATTTGCTTTACTATTGAGCTTTGCCTGTAGTTATAGTAAGCTTTCTATAAAGATTTTTATGATATTTTCTGGAGGTTTTAAGATCAGATGATTCTTTTAACCGGGGCTGCGGGCAAAACAGGCCGTGCTGTATTAAAAGCACTGGTTGAGCGTGATCAAAATGTTTGTGTGCTTGTGCGAAATAATAAACAGGCCGATGATTTGTTAGCTGCAGGCGCGGTTGATGCAATTACCGGGAATATGGAAGATGCCGGGGTTTATGAGAAAGCCTTGAAGAATGTTAATTCACTTTATCACATATGTCCCAATATGCATCCTGAAGAATTAGAAATTGGCAACACCATTATTAATGCTGCTATTAGGAATAAACTTGATCTCTTTGTTTATCACTCTGTCTTACATCCCCAAACTGAAAAAATGCCCCATCACTGGAACAAGATGCGGGTTGAAGAAATGCTGTTTGAATCAGGGCTCGGGTTTACAATTCTTCAACCTGCTCCGTATATGCAAAATATCCTTGTCAGCCGAAAAACCGTTTGCAATGAATCTGTTTTCAGGGTTCCTTACCCTGTTTTTACCAGGTTAAGCCTGGTCGACCTGCAGGATTTAGCCCGGGCAGCTGCAGCTGTCTTACTCGAACCGGGTCATAAGGGGGCAACCTATGAAATTGTTGGTACCGGAGGTTTGTCCCAGGTTGCAGTTGCAGAACAGCTCAGCGATTTTTTTGGGAGGGATATAGCAGCTGAAGAACAGCCGCTTGATGAATGGCGGAGCACTGCCGTAAAATCAGGAATGAATTTATACCAGGTTGAAACCCTGATAAAAATGTTTACATATTATTCCCGTTACGGTCTTGTAGGAAATAGCAATGTTTTAAGCTGGCTGCTTAACGGCGAGCCAGGCAGTCTTTATAATTTTATAAAACGTGATTTTGCAGAATAAATCTGAGGAGGCTTACATTAAGATGTACTTCACTGATCTGGAAAAAACAGAGGAAATTGACATAACACCAGAGCCATTAAAGAAAAAAGGCAAGGCCACTGTCCGCTGGCTGCTTGGTGAACCGGAAGGTGCTCCGAATTTTGAAATGCGTTACTTTTCCCTTTCCGGAGAAATAGCGACTGAGTGGCACAGCCATGCCTGGGAACACCAGGTTTACGTGGTTAAGGGAAAAGGAAAGGTGCGCACGGAAGACGAAGAGATAGATCTTGAGCCGGGCAGTGCGGTGTTTGTTCCAGCCGGTGAAGAGCACCATTTTGTTTGTCCGGATGGGCAATTTGATTTCATTTGTATTGTTCCCAAAGGAACCAGGCCCTGTATGATTGAAGGAAAATGTGATTAATCGTCAGTTGTTGCCCAGGCGATCACGCAGATAATATTTCCAGCAGTAAAAGTTATATTTTCTGTAGCAATTAATGCAAAGGAATATAAGTAGATTAATTTCATTTTTTTTCTTATGCGGGAAGGAATTTAAAAAATTATGGCGAAAGGAGAAAATACAAGCAAATAGCATGCGAATGAACCCTGTGGGAGAGATCCGTTAAAGGACGCCGAAGGAGCAACTTGACGCCTGGCAGGCCGAAGGGAAACTCTCAGGCTTCAGTACCATCGGGTGACGCGCCTCTGGATAGCGCCCGCAAAAGCGGGGCACCGACGGGGAAAGCCTCTTATTTAATAGGGGAGCAATCTCTCAGGTATCAAGGACAGAGCAAAAGCCGCAGGGCTTTCTCTGTCCTTTTCTATTATCTGTGTAGGTATTAAAAAACTTGTTAAGAAAGGAGGATGGTAAGCGGATGAGTGAAGCAAAGAAAACACCATTCTACGAAAAACATGTTGCACTGGAAGGAAAAATTGTTGATTACAGCGGGTGGCTCCTGCCTGTCCAGTATCCCAAGGGGCTGGTCGAGGAGGTCCATGATACCCGCAAGCGGGCCACCATTTTCGATGTATCACACATGGGGGAAGTGAGCGTTGAAGGTAAGG
>PXFD01000191.1 GCA_003564505.1 Syntrophomonadaceae bacterium | reverse complement strand
TAAACTCCATCCTTGTAAAATTCGCTGGCAGCAGCGTCCAGGGCTAAAGCCACCTGTTCGCCGGGCTGATACCCTGCCCTGGTGATCGCTTCAATAATCAGCTCAAGGGCTGCTTCACTGGAGTCAAGGTTAGGGGCAAAACCGCCTTCATCTCCAACGTTTGTGTTGAGACCCTGTGTCTGCAGGATCTTCTTCAGGTGATGAAATACTTCTGTTCCCATTTGCAGGGCACTGCTAAATGATTCTGCTCCCAGGGGCACAATCATAAATTCCTGGATATCCATATTATTATCGGCGTGCTCACCGCCATTCAAGATATTCATAAAAGGAACAGGCAGGGTTAAGGCATCAAGACCACCGATATAACGATACAGAGGCAGGTCGAGCATGGAAGTAGCCGCCCTGGCCAGGGCCAGGGAAACACCCAGGATTGCATTTGCGCCAAGCCTGGATTTGTTATCCGTCCCGTCAAGATCGAGCATCAACCGGTCCAGGCCGCTTTGGTCAAGGACATCCTGATCACTTAGTTCGGGAGCAAGAATTTCGTTGACGTGCCGTACAGCTGATTTCACACCCTTACCGAGATAGCGCTGCTCGTCGCCATCACGGAGCTCAACTGCTTCGAAAGCACCCGTAGAAGCTCCGGAAGGAACGGCTGCCCTCCCTGTCCAACCACCCTGCAGTAGTATATCAACTTCAAGAGTGGGGTTGCCTCTCGAATCAAGGATTTCCCTCGCTTTAATCGTCTTTATTCTTTCTTCCATCTTATCCCTCCTCCTATTCCCCGGTCAGCATGCTTTTCCCGCTCATCTCCTGCGGCTGCTTCAGTCCGGCCAGCTCTAAAATTGTCGGAGCAACATCGGCAAGTGTACCTTTGTCCCTTAGATTATGTTTCTCCGGGCCAATCAAAATGAAAGGGACAGGATTCCCACTGTGCGCTGTCAGTGTCTCTCCTTCATCATTCTTCATTTCTTCAGCATTACCATGATCGGCAGTAATCAGCAACTGCCAGCCCCTTTTCAAGGCTTCCTTCGCAACTGCACCCACACCCTGGTCTACTGTCTCAACAGCTTTAACTGCAGCTTCCATGATACCGGAGTGTCCGACCATATCAGCATTGGCGTAATTTGCCACAATTAGGTGGTGCCTGTCCTGCTGCAGGGTTTGAATTATTTTTTCCGTTAACTCCGGGGCACTCATTTCCGGTTGCAAATCATAGGTTGCAACCTGCGGCGAAGGAACCAGGATCCTTTCTTCACCGTCAAAAACCTTCTCCCTGCCCCCATTGAAAAAGAAAGTGACATGGGCATACTTCTCTGTTTCAGCAATTCTCATCTGGCTCAAACTGCTGCGGGAATATACCTCGCCCAGGGTCATAATAAGATCATCTATCGTAAAAGCCGCAGGCAGTGGCAGTTCCCGGTCATATTCAGTCATGGTAGCGATGTAGGGCCTCGGCGGTTCAGGCCCACGATCAAAATGGTCGAATTCTTCAGATGCCAGTGCCCGGCTAATCTGGCGGACCCGGTCAGGCCTGAAATTAAAGAAAACCATACTGTCATCACTCTGCACAGTGGTTAAAGGTTGCCCCTCGGCATCGACAATTACCGTAGGCTGCACAAATTCGTCAGCTTCGCCCCGATCGTAAGCCTCATCAAGGGAAGTGAGTGCATCAGGGGCAGTTAACCCTTTGCCTTCGGTATAAGCACGGTAAGCCCGTGCTACCCGGTCCCAGCGGCGATCGCGATCCATGGCATAATAGCGTCCCGATATGGTGGCAATTCGGCCATTCCCATGTTCTTTGCCAAGCTCTTCGAGCTTTTCCAGGAAAGGTCTTGCTCCATAAGGAATTGTATCCCGCCCGTCAAGGATTGCATGCACGTATACTTTTCCAACTTTTTTACGGCGGGTCATCTCCAAAAGGGCCAGGAGGTGCTCGAAGTGGCTGTGCACGCCTCCATCGGAAACCAGCCCGATCAGGTGCAACACACTCTGCTTTTCTTTAGCCCGTTCCATCGCTTCAGAGAGAACCTGGTTTTCATAAAATTCGCCCGACTCAATACACTTTCCGATCCTGGTCAATTCCTGGTAGACAATCCGGCCGGCACCAAGATTGAGATGACCAACCTCGGAGTTACCCATCTGACCATCGGGCAATCCGACAGCTTCACCTGAAGCATCGAGCAGAGAAAAGGGGTATTCCTTTTGGAAGCGGTCCATATTTGGGGTGTCGGCGAGGTGAATTGCATTACCCTTTTCAGATTCATTACAGCCCCATCCATCAAGGATGACCAGGATTACTTTGTTCAATTACTTACCGCCTTTCCGGCAGCTTCAACCAGGCTGCTAAACGAATCAACTTCCAGGCTGGCACCACCGACCAGGGCTCCGTGCACTGCCGGCGAAGAAACAAACTCATCAATATTTTCCGTCTTTACACTTCCACCGTACTGGATTCTTACTTTATCTGCACCTGCAGGCAAAAGCTCTTCCAGGCACTTTTTAATATGTTGTGCGGCCAGCTCTGCATCGTCGGCCGAAGCAGCTTTACCCGTACCGATGGCCCATACCGGTTCGTAGGCAACAACCAGATCTTCCGGCCTGTCTATATCTAGATCTTTTAAAGCTCCGGAGAGCTGCTCTTCAAGGACTTGTTCAGTAATGCCCTTTTCCCGTTGGTCTTCAGTTTCTCCGACACATAGAATAGGTTTTAAGCTGTTTTGAAATGCGGCTTCAACCTTAGGCCTGATCCTGCTGTTATCTTCCGCCATCAAGTGCCTTCTCTCGGAATGACCGAGAATGACATATTCAACTCCAAACTCCTTTAGCATCCCGGCAGAAATTTCTCCAGTTTGCGCACCCTTTGGCTCCCAGTGCATATTCTGGGCCCCGAGCTTAATCATGCTACCTCTTAACTCTGAAGCTGCTGCCGAAAGCGCTGTAAAGGGCGGGCAGATCAAAACTTCAATGTCCTTAAATTGCTCTTCCCTTTGTCGAATCTCCCGGCAGAAAGATGCAGTTTCCACAGCTGTTTTATGCATTTTCCAGTTAGCGGCAATGATCATATTCATAATAAAATCCTCCATTTATTTATCCTGCAAAGCCGTGATTCCGGGCAGTTCCTTACCTTCCCAGAACTCCAGGGTAGCCCCGCCGCCAGTCGAAATAAAGCTGACTTCACCGGACATACCCAGCCCTTCAAGGGCAGCAACCAGGTCCCCTCCACCAATAACAGAATATGCTCCGCTGGAAGCTACCGCCTCAGCAACTATTTCTGTCCCGTTATCAAAAGGAGGCACCTCAAAGACACCAAGGGGTCCATTCCAGACAATCATTTCAGACTGTTCCAGCTGATCACTGTACAGCGCTGCTGTTTCAGGTCCTATATCTACTGCCTTCCATTCACCGTCTATTTCGGAAGGAGTCATAACCTCGGAATAGCTGCCGGGTTTAAGTTCTTTTGTTACTGCCAGATCAAGGGGCAGCATCAGTCGGCACCTGCTCTCTTCCGCCTCTTTGATCAATTCGGCAGCTTCTTCAAGCAGGTCTTTTTCATAGAAAGAGGCACCCATTTTGTGCCCTTTAGCAGCCAGAAATGTGTTGGCCATACCGCCTCCTACCAGCAGGTTGTCGGCCAGGGTTAAAAAGCGTTTAATTACATTGATCTTATCCGAGACTTTAGCCCCGCCGAGAATCGCGCTCATCGGGCGCCGCGGGTTTTCCAGGCAGTTGGACAGTTCTTCTATTTCTTTTTTCATAAGCAGCCCGGCAACAGCCGGGATATAAGCAGCGACTCCGGCAGTTGAAGCATGGGCGCGGTGGGCAGTGCCAAATGCATCGTTCACAAAGAGATCATATGGTTCAGCCAGCTTTTTTGCATAGGAAGAATCGTTCTCTTCTTCCCCTTTTTCAAAGCGCAGATTTTCCAGTATCAGCAAGTCCCCGTCACTCATCTGCTCTACAGCTGCTTTTACTTCCCTTCCGGCGGAGCTGTCAATTTTGCGCACTTTTTTTCCAAGCAGGGCAGACAATCTTTCCGCTACGGGATCCATCACCAGATCTTCTACATGCTTACCCTTGGGACGACCAAGGTGTGAAGCAAGGGCCAGCCGCGCCCCGCCTGATAGCAGCAGTTCAATTGTCGGGATGGCCGCTCTGATTCGGCTGTCGTCACGAACCTGGCCTGCATCCAGCGGGACATTAAAGTCTACTCTCATCAACACCTTTTTCCCTTTAACTTCAACATCCTCTACGCTCTTTTTTTTAAACAAACTATTACACCACCCAAACCCTTAATTTTTTTTCCGCTTGTATGACGCGGGAATAGATAATTCTTCCCGGTACTTAGCCACTGTTCGCCTGGATATTTTTATATCGCGCTCTTTTAAAAGCTCAACCAGGCGCTGGTCGCTGAGCGGTCTGGCCGGACTCTCCTCTTCAACCAATTCCCTGATATATTTTTTGATACTGTGCGAGGAATGATCAGTGCCTCCCGTTCCTGACAGGCCGCTTGAAAAGAAAAATTTCAAGGGGAAGAGTCCCCGTGGTGTTTGAATATACTTGTTTGCTGTCGCCCTGCTGACAGTGGATTCGTGAACACCCACATCGACGGCAACTTCTTTCAGGGGGAGCGGTTTTAATTTCTTTATACCATGATCCAGGAAGGGTCTTTGTATATCAACAATTTTCTGGGAAACTTTGTAGAGGGTTTCTCGCCTTTGCTCTATACTGCGTATTAACCAGAAAGCCTTTTCAATTTTATTTTTGACAAATGTAGTAAGCTGCTCATCCTGGGCTTCACTTTTTAACATCTTCTGGTAAAATGGGCTGATGGTCAACTGGGGTATACTGCTGTCATTGCCCATAATCACATATCGATCCTCAGCTTTTTCGACAATCACATCGGGAATTATATAACGGGTTTTCTCACCTTCTCCGAAAACTGAGCCTGGCTTGGGTTTCAAGGTACGTATAAATTCAACAATTTCATGCACTGCATCCTCAGGGCAGTCAAGTCTTGAAGCGATATAGCGATAGCGGCCGTCAGCAGCAGCCGGCAGGTAGTGGTTAACAATATCGAGTGCCAGCGGTGGTGGTGAATCAAGCCTGGTCAATTGCAGCATCAGGCATTCCTGAAGATTTCTACAACCTATACCGGCTGGCTCAAGTTTCTGTAAAATGCGCAGGCCCTCTTCCAGTTCTTTCATATTGACACCCATGGCGGAAGCAATATCTTCCGGTTCTCCCTGCAGGTACCCATTCTGGTCAAGGTTTCCCGCCAGGAACGCAGCAATGTTATATTGACGTCTGTTTAAAGATAGAAGACGCAGTTGACCGAGCAAATCTTCAACCATGGAACCTTCAGTACCAACACAGTTTTCGATGGCAGACTGATATTCAGATTTTTCTGCTGGCCTACCCGAAGAGTGAAAGGAGGAATCCATCCCCATATCACGAAAATATTCTTCCCAGGGAAAATCATCCTCCTGGTTTTTTTCTGGAGTGCTTTCATCGAGATTTTCAGCTTCCCCATCTTTCTCAGGTTCCTTTTGTTCCATTACCTCAAGAGCGGGATTGCTGAGCAGAGCATCCTCGACATGTTCCTGAAGCTCCTGGGCTGAATATTGAAGAAGGGTTATGGCCAGTTTTAGCTCGGGAGTCATAATTAATTTTTGAGTCTGTTCAAGCTTAAGAGTATAATCAAGCTTCAAGGTAGAACCCTCCAG
>PXFD01000089.1 GCA_003564505.1 Syntrophomonadaceae bacterium | reverse complement strand
TTCAGTTATTTTTTTCTATGACCCTTTTTCACGGGTTTATTTTTCGCTTTTGCCAGATTTTCACCGGTTATGAAATATAAACCGGTGGCCATAACGAGCAGGGCAACAAAGATCAGGGCCAGGCTGAAGAGCTGGGCGTCGGTCAGGCCAAGCCAGATCGCTACACCATGCCGGAAAAATTCAGTGGTAAAGCGCAGCAGACCGTAAAGAGCGAAGAGCGCTACCGTCAGAAATCCAACAAAAGGACGAACCGGGCGTATTCTTTTCAAGATGAAAAATATAAGCAAAGATCCGATGAGTGCATAGAGCTGGACGGGATGACGTAAAATCTCATCACCGGGACTGACCGGCAGGGCCCAGGGAACATTTGATTCCATCCCGTAGCAGCACCCATTTAAAAAACAGCCCATCCGGCCGAATGCATAGCCCAGGGCCAGGTAGGGTGCCATAAAATCTGTCAGCTTGAGAAAACCAACTTGCCGCCAGCGGGACCATAAGTAAAGCAAAATTGTCGCCAGGAAAAAACCACCGTAAAAGGATAAACCTTCAAACTGGGTAAAAAATGCCGATAGGGGCTGGGTACTGTAGTAACTCCAGTTAAGGAGCATATAGAGGATTCTTGCTCCCAACAGACCACCCAGGCCGGCCACAATCACAGCTTCCAAAATATAGTCAGGATTAAATCTTTCCCGGGGAGCTTCCCTGTAAAGAAGAAGCGCAGATACTAAAATCGCCAGGGCAATCATTAAACCGTAAGAGTGAACGGTCAGGTTGCCCAGGGAAAAAATTTCGGGGTACATACAATCAGCTCCCTGTTCCTTTAAGATCCGGATTACGCCAAAAGGCAATCAGAAATATCCCTATGCCTATTACTATGGCAGAATCGGCAATATTAAATACCGGCGGCCAGATTGTGAAGTTAATGAAGTCAACCACGTAGCCTTCACTTAACCTGTCAACCAGGTTGCCGAGCGCACCGCCAAGCTGCAGAGATAAACCAAGACGCAGCCATTTATGATCTTCGGCCAAAAGCCGGTAATAGAAAATAATAAAAGCCCCGACTAAAACCGTGATAACTACAAAAAAAGCCGTCTGGTAGGGAAGCATGCCAAAAGCTGCTCCCGGGTTGCGAACATAAGTGATATATAGAAAGTTACTTATTACAGTAACAGATTGGCCAACTTCCATGGTCCGCACAATGAACTGCTTGGACAGCTGGTCAACCAGCATTACTGCAGCAACAATTAAAGTTAATCGCAAATGGCTACCTCCATTTATTGGCCCGCAAGTTCATTTACCACTTTACTGCAGCGGGGACAAAGCTCTTCGTCAGATTCAGTAATGATCCAGCAGCGCGGACATTTATGTCCCGGTGCTGCTTCTACCAGGATATTGACCGGAACTCTATGTCCCGGGGTGGCCTGCTCTGGCGCCTTGGCACGGCCGGCCTCAAGCTTTGCCGTTGATACAATGAAAAGAACAGGAAGATATGCGCTGTATTCACTGAGCAATTCATAGGTTGAACCATCGGCCCAGATTGTAACTGAAGCAGCCAGTGACCCGCCAATAATCTTTTCCTTACGAGCCTGTTCAAGAGCCCAGGTTACTTCTTCACGCACCTCCAGAAGACTCTGCCAGCGCTTATTTAAATCCTGGTTGTCCCAGGCAGGTTTAGGTACGGGCCAGTCGCTAAGCTGAACACTTTTCTGATGTTGGCCGGGCAGGTGCTGCCACATTTCTTCCGAAGTGAAAGTTAAAATCGGGGCCATCAGTTTTACCATCTGCTCCAGAATTAGCATCAGGGCTGTCTGGGCAGATCGCCGGGCCGGGTCATCAGGTGTCGAACAGTAAAGCCTGTCTTTAATAACATCCAGGTAAAAGTTACTCATATCCACCACGCAGAAGTTATGAATCGCATGGAAAAACTGGTGGTATTCATACTTCTCGTAAGCCCTGGTCACCTTTTCAACCAGGCCGTTCAGGCGGGAAAGGGCCCAGCGGTCAATTTCTTCCATTGCCTCAAATTCAACGCTGTTTTTAGCAGGATCAAAATCAGAACAGCTGCCGAGCAGAAAACGGGTAGTATTCCGAATCTTCCTGTAAACCTCGATCAGCTGCTTGAGAATATTCTCAGAAAGGTGGATATCGCTGGTGAAATCAGCCGATGATACCCAGAGCCGCAGGATATCTGCACCGTATTGCTTGATAATCTGCTCAGGGGCGATAACATTACCCATTGATTTTGACATTTTCTTTCCTTCACCGTCAACAACCCAGCCATGACTGAGCACAGCATCATAGGGCGGTTCACCTCTTGTTGCCACTGCTGTCAGGAGGGAAGAATGAAACCAGCCGCGGTATTGATCGCTTCCTTCAAGATAGAGATCTGCAGGCCAGCGCAGTTCGGGCCTGGTTTCAAGAACTGCATCATGGCTCGATCCTGAATCAAACCAGACATCCATGGTATCTTTTTCTTTCCGGAACTGATCATGGCCGCAGGAAGAACAGGTAGTTCCATCGGGAAGAATTTCTTCAGCTTCCCTGGTAAACCAGGCATTAGAACCTTCACGGCTGAAAAGATCGCTAACTGCCTCGATGGTATTTTCATTAATCAGGTGGGTATTGCAGGAGGTGCAGTAGAAAATCGGAATTGGCACACCCCAGACTCTCTGTCGGGAAATACACCAATCCTGTCTTTCAGCCACCATGTTATAAATTCTTTCTTCACCCCATGAGGGTGTCCAATTCACCTTATTAATCGCTTTTAAAGCTTCCCCTCGAAATCTATCAATAGATGCGAACCACTGCTCTGTAGCCCTGTAGAGCACGGGTTGTTTGCAGCGCCAGCAGTTTGGATACTGGTGCTCAAAATCGGACCTGTTAATCAGGGCATGATTTTTTTCCAGGTCTTCCGTCACCGCTTTACCACCCTGGTCATAGCGCATCCCTGAGTAAGGACCTGCTTCGTCGGTAAATATACCGCGATCATCAAGCGGGCTCAGCACAGGCAAATCATTAGCCTGGCCAATCTCAAAGTCTTCCTGGCCATGACCGGGGGCCGTATGCACACAACCTGTACCCTGTTCCAGGGTAACATGATCTCCGGTCAGCAGGATTGAATCACGTTCGTAGAGTGGATGCTTGCAGCGCATCCCTTTCAATTCAGTGCCTTTCAGCTTTTTAAGGACCGGCCACGGTTCTTCAGAGCCGGCCAGGCTTGAAACTTCTTCAAGCAGCCCTTCAGCCAGCAGGTAACGCTCAGAACCGGCATCAGCAAGGACATAATCAAGTTCGGGATGTACGGCAATAGCCAGGTTGGCAGGTATAGTCCAGGCCGTAGTGGTCCAGATCAGGCAGTAGGTATTTTCTATCCCCCCGAGCTTACCAAGATCGTCTGCCAGTGGGAACTTCACATAAATTGATTCCGAAATCTTGTTGCCGTATTCAATTTCAGCTTCAGCCAGGGCTGTTTCACAGCTTGCACACCAGTAAACCGGACGCATGCCTTTGTAGATATAGCCTTTCTTGGCCATGGTGCCAAATACTTTGACCTGGCGTCCCTCAAATTCGGGATGCAGGGTCAGGTAGGGGTTTTCCCAATCACCGCGGACACCTAATCTTTTAAACTGCTCTCGCTGAATATCTACGTATTTCATGGCATAGTCGTGACACATTTGCCGGAATTCTACATCGGATATTTCCTTGCGTTTTATTTTTTTGGTCTTAATAATTTGATGCTCAATTGGCAGCCCATGAGTATCCCAACCAGGCACGTAGGGGCAGTCAAATCCGCGCATGGTCTTATATTTATTGATGATATCCTTGATGACCTTGTTTAATGCGGTCCCCATATGGATATCCCCGTTAGCATAGGGAGGGCCGTCATGAAGGATGTATTGCTCAGCGCCTTTCCTGTTTTCCCGGGCCATCTGGTTAATATCCATTTCATCCCATCTCCTGAGCATTTCCGGCTCACGATTGGGTAGATTTGCCCGCATGGGAAAGTCGGTTTTAGGTAGGTTAAGTGTGTCCCGATAATCCATTTTATACCATTCTCCTTTGTATGGTTTAATATTGATTAAATATTATATTTTTATCATCTCTTTTGCCAGGGAAAACTGAATGCTTAATCCATATTCCTAAATAAAAAAACCCGTCCCGAAAGGGACGAGTTTGTAACCCGTGGTACCACCCTCCTGGCTGCACAGTAAAAACTGTAAGCCACTCTGAATAACCGTTAACGGCGGTTTACCGTCCGCGTCTACTCTCCTGAACGTGGATTTGGGGCGGAAACTCCCGGATGATAATAAGCGAGATTGCTTAACCGGACTCTCACCTTAAACCGGCTCTCTGCATAAGCATGAAACACGCTTAACTGTTCCGTTCATCGCATCTGCGGTAGATTGTAGCATGTTCAAGCAATAAAATCAATTAAATTTGCTTAAGTTTAGAACTCTGGGTCTCTGTCATAGTCATCATCAGGGCCAAGCTGAAATTCAGGTTCAGGCTCCAGATCTTTCTCGGAATCAACTTCGAACTCCGTATCAATCTCAGTCTCTGCCTCGGGTTCAGAATCGTTCTCGAGTTCCGGTTTGAAATTCATCTCATATATATTGTCAGTTTTTTTCTTCTCCGGTTCTTCTTCTCTGGATTCTTTCAGGTCATGACTCATGGTCTTTTCAAATTCGCCTGTCATTTCAGGTTGCTCTTGATCCTTGCCGGACTGATCCAGCCAGTCTTCACTTTCCAGGTTAGACAGCTGGGCCTCAATAAAAGCCCGGAAACGCATTTTGAAAAGCTGAGCCTGCTTGAACAGTTCTTCTTGTTCGGAAATAACACTTTTTGCCCGCTGCCGGGCATCATCAACAGTCTGCTTTGCTTCTCTTTCAGCTTCGCGCCGGATCAGCTCTGCTTCACGCTTGGCATTGTTTTTTACTTCATCAGCAGTTTCCTGGGCCACAACAATTGCATTATGCATGGTTTCTTCCAGCTTATGATAATTTTTATTTTTCTCTTCCATCTGGCTGAGTTTTTCTTTTAGCTCACTGTTTTCACGAATCATTCCTTCCAGATCTTTGGCAACCTGATCCAGAAAATCGTCAACATCCTCAATATCATAACCGCGAAACGCACGTTCAAATTCTTTCTCTTGTATATCCATCGGTGTAATGCTCAATTTTAGCCCTCCCTGTCGGCATAAAATAAATATTACTTATGCTGGAAAACTTCGACAATAAGCCTGCGTTTCCTGCTTTTCAACTGTATTTTTTCAATTTTAACCGTATTCGACCTTTACGGGTTTCACCTTCTACAGATTCAATTAAAAGTCTACCCCGACCTTTAAGAGAAACCTGGTCACCTTCGTTAAGCTGAATAGAAGGAGAATTAATTGGTTTCCAGTTCACGCTCACCGCGCCTCCTTTTACAAGAAGGACCACCCTGGACCTTGAAACTCCAAAACCGATTGATATAACAGCATCCAGCCGCATACTGGCCACAGTTCCACTAATATTCTTTCCATCATCTTTTGAAAGAGGCAGATGTTCTGGATCAACAACCTCGCAGCTTACCGTAACCCGTCCGACCTGAAGCAAGTTGGAACAGAGAAAATCGGCCTTGGCATCTTCCACAAAAACTGCTGCCCCACCATCTTCAAATAATACAATATCCCCGATTTGATCCCTTTTTAAGCCAAGTCCTAAAACAGCGCCGAGCAAATCGCGGTGGCTGATTTCATCGTTATTCCCTGTCCAGTTAACTTT
>PXFD01000123.1 GCA_003564505.1 Syntrophomonadaceae bacterium | reverse complement strand
TGGAATTTGTTTTCAAGATTATTTTGCACTTGTTTGATATTCAACAGAGGGGTAAAATGTCCTTTATAGTATTAAAAATATCTTTCTTATTATAACACTTTATAATGGTTTTATTCCTAAATAATGATAGATTAATTTTTTACTTGACAAAACCTTAGTTGGACTATATACTAACGAACATAAGATTTTTGGGCAATGGCGCCCGCAAGTACAGCTTATTAAAGCTGACTGGCGGGCGTTTCTTTTTTTATAAATTAAGAGATAGGAGTGGTTTTCATGTCAATGACGAAAGAAGAAATTATGGGAATGGTTAAAGAATCGAAGGTGAAGTTTATTCGCCTGCAATTTACCGACCTGTCGGGACAGTTGAAAAATGTAGCAATTACTACCGAACAGCTGCCCAAAGCGCTTGATGGAGAACTAATGTTTGACGGATCATCAATCGAAGGCTTTGTGCGTATTGAAGAGTCGGATATGTATTTAAGACCTGACCTTGATTCTTTTGCTATCTTTCCTTTCCGGCCCCAGGAAGGAGGGGTGGCCCGTTTAATGTGTGATGTTTATACACCGGAAGGAGAACCATTTGCCGGATGCCCCCGAAGTCAGCTGCGGAGAATGATTGGCCTTGCTGAAAAAGAAGGATACTCTATGAACTGCGGCCCGGAAGCTGAATTTTTCATGTTTCACACCGACGGAAACGGCGCCCCCACCCTGCATACTCACGACCAGGGTGGCTATTTCGACCTGGCCCCGACTGACCTTGGTGAGAATGCCCGGCGCGATATGGTTTTAAGTTTAGAGCAAATGGGCCTGGAAATCGAAGCGTCCCATCATGAGGTTGCTCCCGGCCAGCACGAGATTGACTTTAAATACAGCGATGCCTTGCGTACTGCAGACGACCTTTCTACATTCCGTTTTGTAGTGAGAAATGTGGCACAACGGCACGGTCTTTACGCTACTTTTATGCCAAAACCAATAGCCAATATTAACGGATCCGGGATGCACACCCACCTTTCACTTTTTAAAAATGGCAAAAGCACATTCCACGATGCCGAAGCACCTGATGAATTGAGCCAGGAAATGCTCTATTTTATTGGCGGCCTGCTTAACCATGCCAAGGGTTACACCGCAGTTACCAATCCCCTTGTCAACTCATACAAGATGCTGGTTCCAGGATATGAAGCACCTGTTTATATTGCCTGGTCACACCGTAATCGCAGTCCGCTATTAAGAGTGCCGGCCAGAAGAGGTATCGGGACGAGGGTAGAACTGCGCAGTCCTGATCCATCCTGCAACCCGTACCTGGCATTCGCCGTGATGCTGCGCTCTGGCCTCGATGGCATACATAATAAAATGACTCCGCCTGAGCCGGTTAATTTAAATATCTACACAATGACGGATGAAGAGAAAGAAAAGTATCAAATTGAAAGTTTACCGGGCACTTTGTACGAAGCGATAAAAGAGCTTGATAAGGATCCTATTGTCCAGGAAGCTTTGGGTGAACACATTTACGACCGCTTCCGTGAAGGCAGGATGAAAGAATGGTTAGACTATAGAATACAGGTTCACGACTGGGAAGTTAAGCAGTACCTGGCCCGCTTCTAAGCAGTCAGAAGCAACTCTACGCAAATCTTGACCACGGTGATACCGGTGCCGTACCTGTTTTGTCACAATTAGTGTGATAAAACAGGTACGGCACCGGTTGTCTCAGGTTGAACCTTCCATTTTTAGTTAAACTCATAGTATAATAAAACAAATTTATAACCAGGAAGGCTCGCTGATGGTTGACACCCGCTATGATTACTGCATTGGAACCGTAAATAGCAGGCTGCAAAAAACGCTAACTATAATGCTTGCAGAAGCCGGGTTTTATTCAGCTGGTACAGCTGAAAGCACCCCTGTTTTGTTGCGCAAACTTAGAATAATCCAGCCCTGGCTGGTTGTAATTGATACTGCTCTTCCTCCGGGCAATATAGAAGAACTGGCGGAAATCATAGAAAATGATGCATTAGCTGCCTGCCTTTTCATTAATACTACCGGCTCAGATCTTGAACGCTATGTACAGCTAACCTGGCCTGTGGAAGCGCCGGTTCTATCAGCTGTTGCCGGGGCGGTATGCAGCGAATTTGGTCGTAAAAAAAAGCTTCAACAGGAAGTTGAAACCCTTCAGAAAAAGCTTAACGAAAGAAAAATCATGGATAAAGCCAAAGGTTTGTTGCAAAATCTATACTCAGTAAGCGAAGAAGAGGCCTTTCAATTCCTTCGGAAAACCAGTATGCAAAAAAGGTTAACCATGGCTGAAATGGCAGACCTGGTTATTAAAGATCCTGACCTTTTTTCTTCTTCAAAGCAGCACCGGTAAAGTCCTTAAATAATGGGTGGGGCCGTGTCGGGCGTGATTTGAATTCAGGGTGAAACTGCACTGCTACAAACCAGGGATGTTCTTTTAATTCAATCATTTCAACCAGATCGGCTTCTTCATTAATACCGCTAAATACCATTCCCTTTTTCTCCAGAACAGGAATATATTCATTATTAAATTCGTACCGATGACGATGCCTTTCGTGAACAACCTTTTCTCCATAAGCAGCTTCTGCAAGAGTTCCTTCCCTGACAGTACAGGGATAAGCACCCAGCCTTAAAGTGCCGCCAATTCTTGTATTCTCTTCCTGACCAGGCAGGTATACGATAACCGGTCCCGGTGTTTCAGGATTAAACTCCGTGCTATGAGCACCCTCGATACCTGCCACATTACGGGCAAATTCGATAACTGCGCACTGCATTCCCAGGCAAAGACCCAGGAAAGGAATTCGTTTTTCCCTGGCGATCTGAACAGCCCTTATTTTTCCTTCCATGCCCCGTTCGCCAAAACCCCCTGGAACGAGAATTCCGTCAACACCATCTAACATATTATCGGCGGTTCCCGACTCTAAAACTTCGGCCGGAACAAGAATAGTATTTATCGATACATTATGAGCAAGACCAGAGTGAAAAAGGGCTTCATTAATACTAATATAGGCATCGCGCAGTGATACATATTTACCAACGAGGGCAATGGTAACTTCTTCTTTACAATCAGCGGCCTGGCAAACCAGGTCGCGCCATTTTTGCATATCTGCAGGCTTACAATCAAGGTTAAGTTTTTCAAGGGCTAACTGATCCAGGTTCTGCTCCTGCAGTAACAGCGGCACTTCATAGATGACATTTGAATCGAGATTTTGCACTACTTCTTCAGGCTGGATATTACAGAAAAGGGCTATCTTTCTTCTTAAATCTTTATCGAGGGGATGATCAGCACGACAGACAATTATATCCGGTTGAATACCGATACTGCGAAGCTCTTTTACACTGTGTTGGGTAGGCTTGGTTTTAAGCTCCCCGGACATTGACAGGTAGGGAACCAGGGTAACATGAATGAATAGAACGTTTTCCCAGCCGATCTCATAGCGCAGCTGACGGATTGCTTCCAAAAATGGCAGGCTCTCAATATCGCCGACAGTTCCGCCAACCTCTGTAATAACTACATCCAAATCTCGATAATTATCCAGCCTGGTGATACATTTTTTTATTTCATCAGTTATATGAGGGATAACCTGGACAGTATTACCTTCGTAGTCGCCTTCCCGTTCTGCTTCAATGACAGACCAGTAAACTTTACCGGCAGTTACATTGTTATCACGGGTCAGCGGCTCATCGATAAAGCGTTCGTAGTGTCCCAGGTCAAGATCTGTTTCTGCACCGTCTTCGGTTACAAATACTTCACCATGTTGATAAGGGCTCATTGTTCCGGGGTCATAATTAATGTAAGGGTCAAATTTCTGGATGGTCAGCTTTAAACCCCTGTTTTTAAGGAGACAACCCAGAGATGCAGCTGTAATTCCTTTTCCCAGGGATGAAACTACCCCGCCGGTAACAAATATATACTTAGTCATAAGAGCCCCCTTATTGCCAATGGTTTAGTATTAGTCTGGCTCAGCAACTGCTGCAGCTGCTTTTAGTTCAGCCGCCACAGCTTGAGGAGGTGGTTCCACCACCAGAAGAACCACTACCCGTCCGAAAAAGTGAAATTACTTTTTCCGCTTCTTTACCACAGGATGGGCAGGGCAAACTGTTTTGCATACTGCTGCAAAGTTCTTCATATTTTTTATTGCAATCAGAACAGAAAAATTCATATATAGGCAAAACAGCACCTCCTCGATTTTTATTAAGAATATTATCACTCCGCCGCTAAGCGGCTTATTAGGTCCGGCCCTTCAATCTTTTTCTCTTTTTAGCCCGTCTTCTTTTTTTGCGCTGACGTTTTAACTGCTTACGAGACTTTTCTTTTGCCATAGCCTGAAACCTACCCCTCCTTTACTTGACTTTCAAAAAGCGTAAAAACCTATTGCTAATTATAACACTGCTTTAGTTGCGAAAAAAGACTTATTTTGCCCTTATCTCAAAAACTTAACAGAAAAAAGACATTTATTTTTTTTTCAAGAAAGTTAAACTCTTTGATTTTGAAACAGGAATAATAAAAACCAAAGAGAATCAATAAAGATAGTCGTAACAATGCATTAAACATATGATCATTAAATTAAGTTAAATAATCACAATCTGCCTGGGAGGTCCTGCCTGATGGAATTAAGCCCTAATGCCCGTATTACATTCGAAAAACGCTACCTGATAAAAGATGAAAAAGGAAACCCTCTTGAAACTCCCGAAGACCTGCTGCAAAGAGTTGCCGGAAACATCGCATCTATAGAAAAAGAACACGGCCTTGAAGACAAAGAAATAGAAACAACCAAGAACAAGTTTTACAGGATCATGGATGAAACACGGTTTATGCCAAACTCCCCTACCTTGATGAATGCCGGCCGGGAATTACAGCAGTTGAGCGCCTGCTTTGTTCTTCCACTTGAAGATAGTATGGAAGGCATCTTTACTGCCCTAAAAAATATGGCCCTGGTCCAAAAAACAGGCGGCGGCACGGGCTTTGCTTTTGACCGTCTGAGGCCAAACAATGACTTAGTTCGCTCTACGAATGGAGTTGCCAGCGGACCGATATCCTTCCTGAAAATATTTGACGCCGCTACCGAAGCTGTCAAGCAGGGAGGCACCAGGCGTGGTGCCAATATGGGTTCTCTGACTTACAACCACCCGAATATTTTAGATTTTATCTGCTGTAAGGAAAATGAAGATGAAATTAACAACTTTAATCTATCTGTCACCGTATCCGATGAGTTTATGCGCAAAGCTACCGGAGAAGATCCGGACCCTCTTTATAACCTGATTAACCCACGCACCGGTGAAATATATTATGATCCAGAAACTGGTGAGGAAATTAAACTTGACGCTACCGCTGTTTTCGATATGATCGTTCAAAAAGCCTGGGGAAAAGGCGACCCAGGCATTATTTTTATCGATCAAATGAATAAACATAATCCAACCCCGCATATTGGAAAATATGAAACCACCAATCCCTGTGTACCAGCTGGAACTTTCGTGCATACTATTGAAGGACCGAAAACAGTCAAAGATTTAATCGGCAAACAAGCAGCCCTGATCGTAAATGGAAAACCTTACTTAACTACTGAAAAAGGCTTTTTCTCAACAGGGATTAAACAGGTTTTCTCTTTAAAAACAAGAACAGGCTATCATTTAAAAGCTACAGCTGATCACCCTGTACTGAAGGTCGTTAAGAAAACCAGGAACATGCTGGAAAAAGAGTGGACTGTAATTAACGAGCTCAAACCAGGTGATGAAATCATTATTCATAATCATCGCAGCTTTG
>PXFD01000138.1 GCA_003564505.1 Syntrophomonadaceae bacterium | reverse complement strand
AGAAATCTTGGAACCAAGGTTAAACTGAGGAAGAGCAAGAACGGCGGCACAATTGAAATATATTACTATAGCGACGAAGACCTGGAAAGGTTGATTGAAAAACTATTACCAGAAGGCCTTTAATAAAAATATAATTGTTTCACGTGAAACAATTATGCAGCAGCAACTGATCTGCATATACATTATTATAGCAATATTGAATGAGCAGGCTAATGCAATAAATAGCTGTAAGTGCGAATGTTTCACGTGAAACATTCGCACTTACAGCCCCGGCAAAGATTTGCTTTTCGGGGCTGCTGCCATTGGTTTGCTTTGACCGGTTGTGTTATAATAAATTTCAGCTTTATTTCTAATTAGGGTACATTTGTGCTTTTTATTGGATAAGGCTTAAATGCTGGCAGGTTCGGTACTGCCTTTACCTATGGCTTGCAGTAAAAGCTGCGAATCGTTGAAAGGGTCGAGTTTATAGTGTCTTCTAATAATAATAATAGCAAGCGATGTTTTACAGTAATGATCGTTCCTCATTCAGAGGAGGCAACCTACAGCCTTCGCATTCCATTATACCTTGTGCAGGCAGCTGTTGTCCTCCTGGTCCTCGGTGTAACCGGCTTTTGTGTCCTGGGGTATTCTTATTTGAAGGTTGCGGCTGAAGCGCGAGAAGCAGAAACCTTGCGTCAGTTAAGCAGGGCCCAGCAGGAGGAAATCGATGCACTCGCCATTGAAACTCAAAGGATGATGGAGCAGGTTCATGCAATTGATGATCTTGTTGAACTTGTAACAGAAAGGCTGGAGATAGACAAGGGTGAAATTGATGATGCTTTGCAGAACCAATCTGCTGAAAGCAACAGTGCTCCGGCATCCGTATACAGTAACAATTCTTTTAACAGTAGCCCGCCACCAGCGAATTCTGCCGAGGCAACTGTAGAGTCTTTGCGTGCTTATGACAGCAGGTACTCCGGTTCGACCTCTTCAGGTGGTGTTCTGGATAGAGCTGCAGGCAATTTAGCTGTTTTACAAAGCGTTGTTCCAGATCAGGTAGAAATACTGGATATTGTAGGGGACTATGTGGACAGGGCAGAAGCAAAGCCAACAATGTGGCCGGCCCGGGGAAGAATTATTTCTGGTTTCGGTGTCCGAAGAATCCCCTATGCAAGCAGCGGTTATCAATTTCACACCGGTGTAGATATTTTAGGTTCACATGGAAGTTCCATTTGGGCTACCGCTGCCGGAGAAATAGTTTTTGCTTCTTACCGGGGAAGTTTCGGCAACCTTGTAATCATAGATCACGGCTACGGCTATGAAACGCATTATGCTCATTTGTCAGGGTTTGCTGTAAGTGTTGGGGAAGAGGTTGAAAAAGGCCAAATAATTGGCTATATGGGGGCTACCGGCAGAACCACAGGTACTCACCTTCACTACGAAGTTCATCGTAATGGTTCTCCTGTGAATCCATCAAATTATTTGAAAGAGCGCTAGCTCCAAGAGGAGGATGGCAGATTGTTTAAGAAAGGTAGTGTCGGGACAATGTCAGACAAGGTAGATACAATCATTGGTAAGGATACGTTCTTTTCCGGGAATATTAACGGAAAAGGTGTCATTAGGATCGATGGTGAAATTGAGGGTGCTTTGCAAAATAAAGGTGATGTGATTATTGGTGAAAATGGAAAAGTTGCTGCTGATTTAAGTGCCCGTAACATAACCATAGCCGGCTCTTACGAGGGCACTTTAGAAGCTGAGGGTAAGCTCGAACTAAAAAAAACAGCTGCTGCGAATGGCACTTTTAAAGCTAACGGCCTTATCATTGAAGAGGGCGCAGTTTTGTCCGGCAACATGGAAATGCAGCGAAAAGAACAAGCCGGAAAAGAGCAATCAGAGGAAAAGCCTTTGCAAAAAAAGGATTGGAATTACAAGTCATCAGGTGCAGATGCATCAAGCAGCAAAGGGACGCAGGTTAATGCTGGCTCGGATCAGTCGTTTGCAGAGAAGGCTTAGCCCCACTTGGCCTGCTTTAGAGTCATAATATCCAAGAAGCACTGCTAATTGTAGTGCTTTCTTTGCTTGTAACTCTCTTGATCTTGTTGTGACCCGCTTTAGATTCTGGTTAAATAGCAGGAATTGCTTAAGATAAGAAGAACTAAACAGTTCGGAGCTAATATTTAAAGTAAAAAAGAGAGGTATTGTCATGCTAATTATCTTACTTGGACCGCCGGGAGCTGGCAAAGGTACCCAAGCAGAGAACATTGTTAAAGATTATAATCTTGTCTTCATTTCCACTGGAGATATATTAAGGGCTGCTGTAAAAGAAGACAAGGCTCTTGGTCGCAAAGCAAAGCAGTATATGGATCAGGGCTCGCTCGTCCCCGATGAACTTGTTGTTGAAATTGTAAAAGACCGCTTAAGAGATCCTGACTGTCAAAACGGGGCGCTATTTGACGGCTTCCCACGTACTGTTGAGCAGGCAAAGTTTCTTGATGATGCTCTACCGGAAATTGGATCCAAGGTCGACGGTGTTCTATCAATTGAAGTTGATGAGGATGAGTTAATTGAACGTTTAACCGGCAGGAGAGTTTGTTCTAAGTGTAATGCTGTTTATCACCTGAAATTTAACCCGCCCGAGGTGCGGAATGTCTGCGATCAATGTGGTGGAGATTTATACCAGCGTGACGATGATTCTCTTGAAACTGTAAAAGAAAGGCTAGCAGTTTATAAAAAGCAGACCGAACCACTTGTAAGTTTTTATAAAGAGAAAGATGTGTTATACCCGGTTGATGGAAACGAGGATATTGGCAGCGTTTATAAACAGATAAGGGCTGTGCTGGATAAGCTATAAGGGAACGGTGGCTGATTATAATGGCCCAGAATCAGGTTGGTCAACTGGTTGTTATGAAGAAAGGACATCCATGTGGCGCGAACTGCTGGCGTATAATCAGGATTGGCATGGACTTTCGCATTAAGTGTGAGAAGTGTGGCAGAAGTGTATTGATACCGCGTTCTCGCTTTGAACGAAGGGTTAAGTCTGTTCTTCACGAGCCAGATGATTAGTGCAGGAGGGTAAATAATGTCCTGGAGCTGTGGTATTGTTGGTCTACCAAATGCAGGCAAATCAACTTTATTCAAAGCTCTTACGGCTCTGGATGTAACCATAGAGAATTATCCCTTTTCAACAATTGATCCTAACCGTGCTATTGTGCCTATCCCTGATTCGCGCTTAGCGGCTCTTGCCGATCTGACTAAGGCAGAAAAAGTGACGCCTGCAACAATTGAAGTGATTGATGTGGCTGGCCTGGTTAAAGGAGCCAGTCGTGGAGAAGGGCTGGGGAACCAATTTCTTGGCAATCTGCGTGCCGTTGATCTGCTGATTCATGTGCTGGCTGGCTTCGGGGATGTCGCAACCAGTGAAGGTGATCTGTCAACCCGCCTTGAAACTGTTAACATTGAATTGGGCCTGGCTGATCTTGAGTCTATAGCCAGACGCCTACAAAAGCTGGAACCTCAGCTCAGGCTTGGAGAAAAGGCAGCAAAAAGTGAAGCACTGTTGCTAAGGCGAGCTGAAGAGCACTTGAACAAAGGCTTGCCCCTGAGATGCCTGGAACTAACAGGGCAGGAAAAAGAAACCCTCAGAGAACTTCCTTTGCTTACTCTCAAAGATATGGTTTACGTGTTTAACCTGTCGGAAAGCAATCTTGGCTTAGTTGATCTGACCGACTTTCCACAAGGTAGCGTTGTTATCCCTTTATGCGCAAGTCTTGAGGCTGAGCTGGTAGAACTGCCCGAGGATGAGAGGGAAACTTTTTTAAACGCCTATGGGCTGACTGAAAGTAAAACCTTGGAATTGCTGAAGGAGTGTTACCGATTACTTGAGCTGATTACTTTTTATACTATCAAAGGTAATGAGACCAGGGCCTGGGTAGTTCCCGCAAATATTCGAGCAGTGGAAGCAGCGGGCAAAATACATAGCGATATGGAGCAGGGCTTTATCAATGCAGAAGTGGTAAAGTGGATTGATTTAATTGATGCCGGAGGAATCACCGGTGCTCGTGAAAAAGGCTCAAGCAGGGTAGAAGGACGTGATTATCCTGTGCAGGATGGCGAGGTTATATTTGTCCGTTTTCGCAATTAAATCGGGGGATAATAATGATTGATAAACAGTGGGCCTTGGCCCTTCGCTTGGTTGGGCTGCTCTTTATTGTGGTCGGCGGGCTTTGGATCCTTAACAGCATTGCCTGGGTTGTTGGCTTGATTCTGATCAGCGCTCTCATTGTATATATCTTATTTCCCTTGCAGGAATACTTAAAAAGACGCTATCGCCTGAGTCATGGGTTAACCGTGGCCACTGCCTTTGTATTATTTTTACTATTTTGCATATTCGTTGTTAGCTTGTTAATTCCTGTCATATATTATGAAATGAACGATCTCATTGATAGCTTCCCAACACACCTGGCCCGGATCCAGGTTGTGTTGTCGTGGCTATCACAGCAAACAGTAATGCTGGATATTGAAGATGAGGTGCGCAGCTTTATTCTCAGTATCTCTGATAATATGCACCAGGCAGTAGAATATTTGGCCGAAGCATCTCTTTCCCTGATTGGAGGCGCGGTTGATTTTTTCCTGGTGCTTTTCCTGGTGTTCTACCTGCTATACGACTTTCAGGCTGTGCGCACTCAAGTTATTGAAATCATCCCTTCTGCAAAAAGGCCCCTGGCCGAAGAGTTAATGAAGATAGTTGATACCAATGTAGGAACATTTATCAGAGGCTCGTTAATACGCTGTCTGATTGTTGGGGTAGTTACCGGGATAGTTTTATCTGTTATTGGTATGCCCTATGCCTTACTTCTGGGGGTATTGGCCGGGATATTCAATTTTATACTTTATTTAGGGCCGTATATAGCAGCAGTTCCGGCAGTGCTCCTCAGCTTATCGCCACTTACACCTTCACCATTGCTAATTATTGCTGTTTATGTTGGAATTCAAATTCTAGATGGAATGTTTCTTGCGCCGGTTGTGCTGGGACGCATTGTTAAGCTAAGGCCTATTACTGTTATTGTGGCAATCCTGGCAGGTGGCAGCCTTGGTGGTTTGTTAGGCATGATCCTGGCGGTTCCTGTGGCCGGGATGATAAAAGGAGTTCTTGAGCTTCTCAAGCGTAATCCTGCTTATGAAGAACTAAACTAACCTATTGCCCTTATTGCTATTCTATGCTATGATTTCCTTTGTTATAACCCTGCTCCTTATTCATTTAAGGGGCCATTAGACCAGAGGGAGGTGAAATTTTATGGAATTATATGAAGCGATGATCATTATAAGCCCGGAGCTTGAAAAAGATGATCATCAGGAAGTTTTGGACGGATTATCTTCTGCTATTACCAAGAACAATGGTTCGGTAAGTACTGTTCTGGATTGGCGCAAAAGGCGTCTGGCTTATGAAATTGATAAGTTCCAGGAAGGCCATTACTACTTAATTTACTTCAGTGCTGAAGGCACAATCATTCCGGAAGTCGAACACTATTTCAGAGTTACTGATGAAATTATCCGTTTCATGGTCGTTCGCACTGATGAACAGGAGTTTGAAGCTGCGGCGAAAAAGGCTGCCAGCGAGGCTGAAGCTGCGGCTAAAAAAGCTGCTGCTGAGGAAAGTGCTGTTGCTGAGGAAAGTGCTGCTGCGGAAGGAGTAAGCGAAGCTGAAGTAACTGAAAGTGCTGATACTGCTGAAACGCCGGAACCTGCTCAGGACAGCCAGGAGAAGACTGCTGAGGCAGAAGTTGAGAGCAGTGAAGCAGAAGAGGATGAAGAAAAACCGGCGGGTGAGTAATCTAGAACAACTTATTTAATAGGACGGTGTTTTCATGTTAAATCAAGTAGTTTTAATTGGGCGTCTGACCCATGATCCGGAGCTTCGTTATACCGCTGGTGGCGGGGTGGCTGT
>PXFD01000099.1 GCA_003564505.1 Syntrophomonadaceae bacterium | reverse complement strand
ACTCCTGAAGATACAGAACAGGCTGCCCGTGAAATGGCAGCACAGGGAGTAGAACTGATTCTTTTTGCCGGGGGTGACGGCACAGCCCGCAATATCTATCATGCTCTTGGTGAAGATAATAAACCTCCTGTAATCGGTATTCCAGCCGGAGTAAAAATTCATTCTGCCGTATATGCCACCACTCCGCGTAATGCCGGGGAACTGGCCCGCTTATATCTGCAGGATGGCAGCCTGCCGCTGCGCCGGGCAGAAGTAATGGATATTGATGAAGAAGCTTTTCGCGATGGTCGTCTCTCGGCCAGGCTGTATGGGTATTTAATGGTTCCATGTGCAGGGGACCTGATGCAGCACCTTAAGATTGGTGGAGTTGGTTCTGAAGAATCTGTCCTCGATGCTATAGCCGAACAGGTTTTGGAAGGCCTGGAGCAGGACACTATTTATGTTGTCGGGCCCGGTTCAACAACTGCACCTATTATGACAAAGATGGGGCTTGATCATACACTGCTCGGGGTTGACGTTGTTAAAAACGGAAAGCTGCTTGCTGCCGATGCCAATGAGCAGCAAATCCTGGAACTGATTAAAGGGAAAACAGCAAAGATTATCGTTACTGTAATCGGAGGCCAGGGATATATTTTCGGCCGCGGTAACCAGCAAATCAGTGCAGATGTAATAAGGCAGGTTGGCAAGAAAAATATCATGGTTGTTGCGACCAGGGAAAAAGTTCTTTCTCTTGATTACGGCCATCTGCTGGCTGATACCGGGGACGAAGAAGTTAACATGATGCTCTGTGGCTATATCCGTATTATTACCGGTTACAAGGAAGAACTGGTTTACCCTTTAACCTCATAACCTTACAAAGTTTGTATTTGTAAGTTTTGCTTAAAAAGATTAAAGTGGGCAGTTATTGAAAGTATTTCTTTAATAGCTGCCCGCTTTAATTATTCAAGGCATAGTGGTATTATATTATTGTGCTTTACAGAGAACAAAGAATTACTATAAGGAGATGTAGGCATTGCAGTTAATGAAAGGCGAAAAGGAACAAATTCTTTCCTGTGTCGATGAAGTCCTCAGCAACAGCACTAAGGAAAAAGAAGAATTAATCCCTATTTTACAAAAAGTTCAGGCCAGGCTTGGTTATCTGCCGGCCCTGGCCATGGAAAAAATTGCAGATGGAACAAATGTGCCTGCGGCAGATGTTTATGGGCTTGCAACATTTTATAATCAGTTCCGCCTTAACCCGCCCGGTGAACATGAAGTTAAGGTTTGTCTCGGCACTGCCTGCTACATGGTAGGCGGTGATATTACTCTAGAATCATTTGAACGGCGCATGGAAATTAAAGAGGGAGAGACTACTTCAGACCGTCGCTACAGCCTGGAACGGGTTGCCTGTGTGGGTTGCTGCACAATGGCCCCGGTTGTGGTTGTTGATGATGAAGTTGAAGGTAAAGTGACACCGACCAGGGTTGACGGAATCATGCTGGAGCTGGAAGGTAAAAGCAATAATACTGATGCTAACGATTCTTCTAAGGTCGATCAAGATACTGAGAGTAAAGATGATTCAGATAGAGAAGAAGGTGAACAGAAATGAGTGCATCAAGTACTGAGGAAACCTATCAAAGTCTGCATGAAGAAGCCAAAAAAAAGGTTGATGCTAAAGAAAATAAGACACAGATCCTGGTCGGAACCGCAACCTGTGGAGTTTCAGCCGGTGCCCTGAAAATAAAAGAAGATTTCGAGCGGGAAATAAGTGATAAAGGTCTTGATGTCGAAGTGGTTGAAGTGGGCTGCATCGGGCACTGTTATGCTGAGCCGCTGGCAGTTATAGCCAAACCAGGCCACCCGGCAATTTGTTATGGATACCTTGACGACGGCCTTGTCCACCGCCTGGTGGAAGATTTTTTGGACGGGGACGATCCATCCTATGAGTATGCCCTGGCCGCCCTGGAGCGCAACGATGTTTTTCCGACCTTTGAAGATTTTCCCCGTGGTGTATATGAGCAAAAACTAATCTTAGAAAACTGTGGTTTTATTGATGTCCGGGATATTGATAGTTATATCGCCCGTGACGGTTATAAAGCTTTGTCTAAAGCGCTTGGGAAAGACTCTTCTGCTGTCCTGGAAGAGATTAAAGCAGCCAACCTGCGCGGGCGCGGTGGGGCAGGTTTTCCGGCCGGACTAAAGTGGGAAGCCTGTATCAAAGGTGACCATGATGAAAAGTATGTTATATGTAATGCTGACGAAGGAGATCCCGGAGCTTTTATGGATCGCAGTATCCTGGAATCCGATCCGCATCTTGTTATAGAAGGGATGATTCTTTGCGCATATGCCATTGGTGCACGGAAAGGTTATTTATATATCCGTGCTGAATATCCCCGGGCGGTGGGTCATGTCCAGGAGGCAATCGATCAGGCTCGCGAGAAGAGGCTGCTCGGTGAATCAATCATGGACACCGATTTCAGCTTCGATCTGGAAATTTTCCAGGGTTCAGGTGCTTTTGTCTGTGGAGAAGCAACTGCCCTGGTTAATTCAATGGAAGGCAACATGGGTATGCCCGAGAGCAGGCCGCCGCGGCTGGCCAGCCAGGGTTTCCGGGGCAAGCCAACAGTTTTGAATAATGTAAAAACTTTTGCCTATGTTCCTTATATCATTAACCGTGGGTCGGATTGGTTTAAAGAAATCGGCACTAAAGATAATCCCGGCACAGCGGTATTCTCGCTGGTCGGCAAAGTTAACAATACCGGCCTGGTTGAAGTGCCGATGGGCACAACCCTGCGTGAACTGGTTTTCGATGTTGGTGACGGCTTGCGCGAAAACAAGGAATTTAAAGCGGTGCAGATCGGCGGTCCTTCCGGGGGTTGCTTGCCCGAATCGGCCCTTGATGTACCGATTGATTTTGATTCTCTGCATGAAGCCGGAGCAATCATGGGTTCAGGTGGCCTGGTGGTTTTGGATGAAAATGACTGTATGGTTTCGGTTTCCCGCTACTTTCTCGAATTTACCCAGCATGAATCCTGTGGGAAGTGTACTTTTTGCAGATTGGGAACCAGGCACATGCTTGATATCCTGGACGGTATTACCAGGGGTGAAGGCGATGCAGAAACGCTGGAGCTGCTTAAGGAACTGGCTGAAGATGTTCGTGACGGTTCTCTCTGTAATCTTGGGAAAACCGCGCCGAACCCGGTTCTTACAACCCTTGAATATTTCATGGATGAATATAAAGCCCATCTGGAAGAAGGCCGCTGTCCGGCCGGGGTTTGCCGTGATCTGATTCTATACTATATTGAACCGCCCAAATGCAGTAAGCTTTGCAATGTTTGTGTCGGCAGCTGTCCAACTGAAGCAATCTTTACCAGGGATGACGGCTTGAAAGAAATCGATCAGGAGAAATGTGTTAAGTGTGATAACTGCCTGAAAGCCTGCCCACCTGAATACGATGCTATCGTTAAGTTGTCACCACCGGTACTGCCGCCTGAAAAGGAGAAGACAGCAAAATGAGTGAAATGGTAAAGCTAACCATAGACGATCGTGAAATTGAAGCCAGGGCCGGAGAAAAGCTGCTCTGGACGGCCCTGGAAAATGATATTTATATACCGCACCTTTGTGCAATAAAAGATGAGAAACGGCCAAACGCATCCTGCCGTCTTTGCTTTGTGGAAATCGAAGGAGTTGACCACCCGGTTACTGCCTGCACCAGGAAAGTGGAAGAAGGGATGGTTGTAAAAACCAGGAGTCCTCACCTGGACCGCCTGGTGAAAACGGGTTTTGAGCTCTTGCTTTCCGATCATGATCTGAAGTGCGCTGAATGCCCGGCAAATAAAAACTGTGCCCTGCAGACGATAGCAAAAAAAAGAGGTTTGAAACTTCGGCAGAAGCGGTTTAAGCTGATCGAAAGAGATTATGAAATTGATGACAGCCCCGCTGAATTTGCTTACAATCGCAGCCGTTGTGTGCTCTGTGGTCAGTGCGTCTGGGCCGACCGGGAAGAGGCAAAAGTAGGCGCCATCGGGTTTACACAGCGAGGGGTTAAGCGAGCTGTAACAACTTTTGAAGAAATTCCCCTGGCGGATTCAATTTGTACCGAATGCCACCTTTGTGTTGATGCCTGCCCGGTGGGTGCGCTTTATTATAAAAGTGATTTAAAGTAAATAGTGACTACCTGCCCTGCTTAAGAAAACTACACTTGTAGGCTCTTCAGGCTTGAAATGCAACGGTTTAGCTTCAATCCTATGCCTGGGTTCCCCTTGCGATAAGCTTATCCGGGTCTCTCGGTTTTCTTAAGCAGAGCAGGTAGTTCCATGCGGTTTGGGGTGAGCAATTTTAAAAAAAGATGCGAGTTTTATAAAGCCAACCGAATTGCCTTTAGCTGCCGTATTTTTTACAGTGCCATTCAAATATGCTATACTTAAAAGTAGTCTTCTACAAGGGTAGAAGACAAATATTTTATGGGAGTTGAAAGTTAAATGTCCGGTCTTGTTGCCATTTTTGGCAAAAAAAGCGAAGAGTCAGATATGGAACCACTGATAGAAAGTGTGAAATTCAGGGGGACTTGTAAAGGTGTACAGGCTGATGAAGACGGTTACGGCATGGCTATTTTAAACAGTACCGATCCGGAAAGTGAAAGTGATATTTCCGCAGCCCTTGATGGATACATAGTGTTTTCTGAAGAGGAAGGGACAATTTTGCAGGGCGGTGAAGGTGAAACCAGGTTCTGTGATGTTTTTAATAAGGAAGGCCTTTCCTGTTTTGAGAGCATTGAAGGCGAATTTGCCATAGCTTATTATGATGATGAAGGGAGCCCCTTTGTAGCGAGAGATCCTTTCGGGGTTAAACCTCTCTATTATGCAAAAAAAGATGGCACTTTATATATTGCTCCTGAAATAAAAGCCCTGGTAGACCTTGGCGTGGAAATAAAAGAGGCCCCACCGGGCAGTTACCTTGATGACAATCAGAGTTGGGTCAGGTATTATAAAGTTCCAAGAATTGTTGAAAACAAGGACTTAACCCTGGAAGAAGCAGAAGAAAAAATGCGACACCTGCTTTACCTTGCTGTAGAGGAAAGGATCGAAGGAGCAGATAATTTGGGTGTTTATTTGAGTGGAGGGCTTGACAGCAGTGTAGTTGCGGCACTGGCGGCTGAAATATCAACTGAGCCGATTAATACTTATACAGTTGGTGTTGAAGGAAGCGAAGACATTAGATATGCAGAAATTGTTGCAGAAAGAATCGGTTCAAAACCACATGTCTATACTTATAATGTTGATGAAATGCTGGAAGTTTTGCCTAAAGTTATTTACCATTTAGAATCATTTGACTGTGCTTACGTCCGCTCCTCAATTCCCAACTATCTAGCTGCACGGTATGCGGCCAGAGACGGGCGCAAGATTATGCTTACCGGTGAAGGCTCTGATGAAATTTTCGCCGGTTATAGCTACCTGAAAACTCTTGGTTCGGACAAAGAAATAACCGAGGAAATTGAAACCTTTCTTAAAAACCTTAGTAAAACCGGGCTGCAGCGTGTAGACCGCATGAATTCTGCACATGGTCTTGACTGCAGGGTGCCCTTTCTTAAACCGGCTCTCCTCGAACTGGTCCAGCAGTTCCCGCTTGATTGGAAACTGCATGACTTTGACAGTGATGAGCCCATTGACAAATGGATTCTCAGGCGAGCCTTTGTTCCGGAGCTTGGGGAAGAAGTAGCCTGGCGCGAAAAGCAGCAGTTTGATCAGGGGTCCGGATCTTCAGACATGCTGACAAATATTGCCGAAGAAGCAATTAGTGATGAAGAATTTGCCAGGGAGTCTGAAGAAGCGCCTGTGCCGGTCAGAAATAAAGAAGAGCTTTATTACTATCGTATTTTTAGGCGTTATTATCCGGAATCGGTTCTGCCACTGGTTGGTCGCTGGACTAAAACCAGCTAATATCGTAAAATTTGTACCAGGTATTCAAAGGAGAATAGTTGTTGAGTTATAAAGCAGTTATTTT
>PXFD01000204.1 GCA_003564505.1 Syntrophomonadaceae bacterium | reverse complement strand
CTCATCGGGCTATAGATATTCACATAGATCACGGTACCAATGTTCTCGCTGCCGATGCCGGTGTTGTCACTTATTCTGGCTATGGAGGGACCCAGGGCAATTACCTGATTCTTCATCACGGGTCATTTTGGACCTTGTATCTCCATAATAGTGAACACCTGGTCAGGCAGGGTGAACGAGTTTCAAGGGGGCAGGTTATCGCAAAGGTCGGAGCAACCGGGCGGGCTTTTGGTCCTCACCTGCATTTTGAAGTGCGTGTCGATGATGGCACCAGGAAATGGCATTCATATTATCAACATGAGGCAGTAAACCCCATGCAGTTCTTTAATCGCTAAATCATTTTCTTTCTTATTTTCTCAAAAATTATTGGGCATAATTATTGCAGCGGTCATTGCAGTTTTTGCAGCTTAAAATGGCATTTGATACTTCGGAGAACCTTTCGGGGTATTTTCGGTGCAGTAACTCCCACTGAATTAAAATAACAGCACCCATGTTGGGAAGTCCTTTCATCAGCTTCAAACAAAAGTATTATATCATATCAAAATCTGTTTAATAACCATCCGCGATCACTCATCTAAAATCTAACCCTGGGCTTCTTTTTCCCGTTTACGTTCATCAAGCCTGATTTTACGCCTTTCTTCGGCTTCCTGGTAACGCCTTTTTTCTTCTTCTGAATTGAGCTCAAGAGGTGGCACTTTCATTGGTTTGCCCTTACCGTCCAGGGCGACAAAAGTCAGGTATGCCGATGCCGTATGCCGGGTTTCCCCGGTTCGAAAATCTTCAGCTTCTACCCTTGCCCCGACTTCCATGGAAGATGACCCTACATAGTTAATGCTGGCGTTGACTTTCAGAAGGTCTCCGACATAAACCGGGCTGTGGAAGTCAAGCCGGTCGATTGAAGCAGTTACAACATTGCTTGAGGCATGACGCGCGGCGACGATTCCTGCAGTGGTGTCGATGTATTTCATGATGATTCCACCGTGGACATTGCCGGCCAGGTTGGCATCAGTTTGGCTCATCTGCTGGACAATAAAAACGCTGCTTTCAGACATAGGTTTACTTTTCATGTTTGTTCCTCCCTCTGCCTTATTCTACCCGAAACAAAGATGCCTATCAAATAATAAAACAAGAAAAAACGCTCTATCCGTTTTTGGATAGAGCGATACAGCTTATAGCTCAATTGTAGCTGTAGGAAGATTTAATTTTAATGTAAATGAGTTGTTGGAATGACGATCATGTTGCCGTAATACTGCACCATGTTTTTGCTGCCGCAGGCGGGGCATTGCTGTTCAATACCTTTTTCTTTCTCCGCCAGGGAAGCTTTAACTTCGGTAATCTCTTTACAGTCTTTGCAGATGAATTCATAGTTTGGCATTTGGCAGACCCTCCTCAATTAAAATGATGAAAAGAAACCTGCTGGAATGGTTGATAGTTGTGGATCATTTAGATGGTAGAATTAATCTTTTTATGCTGTTGCCTGTAGTTTATCTTATTAATATATTTCAACTTTACCGGCCAGAATCCTTCTTGTTAATGTTCAGTCTGCTTGAGAAAAATGAAGCGGACTTAGAGTGCATATATGGAAATCCCGGCGAAGCAAAGTAAGGTAATCTTTATTTTTACGATTCTATTAACATTTCCGGGTAAATTGTTATACAATAAAGATAAAAAGGAGAGGGTATCTTTCTATGATAGATTTATTTTTAGCCGCAGGAGCATATATAATTGGCGCTATTCCTTTTGCCTACCTCTTTGGCAGACTTTTGCATGTCGATATCAGGCAGGCCGGGAGCGGTAATGTCGGAGCAATGAATGCCTTCAAAAATGTTAGCCGGATTACCGGTATATTAACTGCCCTGGCAGATATAGCCAAGGGAGCCCTGGCAGTTCACCTGGCACTTTTATATAGCAATTTGCCTGAACTGTACCTGCTGGCTGCATTCCTGGTTGTTCTGGGGCATAATTATAATATCTTTCTCGGGTTTAAAGGCGGCAAGGGGCTGGCTGCCTTAGCGGGCGTACTCTTTGCCACATCTCCAGTGACTTTTTTATATGCCCTGATCCTGGTGATAGTTCTCGTTCTGTTAATCAGGGATGTCAACACAACTTTTGGCGTGGCGGTATTTTCTCTGCCTGTATTATTTTACTTTCAAACAGGTAATATTTATTATTTTTTAACCTACCTGGCCATTGCTTTTATTGTTGCGCTAAAACATTTAAATGATTTCAAGGCTTACCGCGAGGGGCGGAGAGCACTTCTCTAACCCTGCAGCTTATCCTCAAGCCTTGCAATACGGTAATACTGAATGACATCGATAAAGCGGCGATTTTGAAAGGGGTTTTCTATGAAGTAATAGAGGTGGCCTGCACACCTGCAATCGGAAGAACCGAAACCTTTTACCCTGCTATCGGCAGCTTCTGCTAATTTAGCAGCCAGCTCGCATTCCATGCTGTCACCTGTCACTATCGGCACCGGGGTTACTTTCGCCGCTTCAGCAACTAAATAATCGATGTGCCAGTGCTTATTTTTTCTTTTCCGACTGTGCCTGGCAATTCTCTTGCTTAATGTGCGCATTGCTGAGCCGACGTAGACATAGTAACCTCGCTTAAATTGTTTTTCTCCCAACTCTCCAACTCTTATCGTTTTATCACGATCAATGCTGAGCACCAGTAGATAGATGCCCCGGTCGCACATTTCTGTTTGCAATAGTTCGTAGGGGATAGCTGCCGGTGTGGCGGAGGTAACTTCGTTAAGTTCCCGGTCAAAGCCTAAAGAAATAGCACCCACCTGCACATGATCTTTAACTTCCTTAAAGGCTTCAGTAAAGTTAAAATCAATGTGGTAGGCGGGCAGGAAAAATTCTGCCTGCGGGTTCATGATTACAAAGAGGCAGCCTGTCTTTTTGCCCTGGTTTGAGAGCTCTTTCAATTTGTAGAGATGCTTTGTGCCTCTTGCGGTTACGGCATCGGGAAACATCGCTATTTTGCCTGCGAAAAGTGTGCAGCTTTTAATTTCCAGGTAATAGGGTTCGCCGTTTTGCTTATCTTTTAAAAGCAAATCAAAGCGGTGCCTGCCGCAGCGGGGTTCTTCCTGATCGACCCGGTAATTATAAAAAGCCGGCAGTTTATCTTCTTTTATCAGCCCGCTGATTATTTTGTTGGTAAGATGAGTGTGCAGTAAGACGGTGTTGTCGTCTTTCCGGCAGGCCATAACAGTGTAGGGCAGCTTTCCATTTGCTGGCGCAGGGCTGAGCAATATCTCTGTGCCGGGTAAAAGCAGCTCCCACAGCCGGCCGGGGTTGGCCAGGTACGCCTGTTCAATGCGGCCGCCTAACTCCACCTCGATCACAAAACGGTTTAACCGCTTTAAAAAGATCCCCGGAAATTTTGGAAAATTAAAAGGATAACTGAGCATAGCTTTAGTATCCTTGTTATGCTAGTTTCAGTCAAGCCACTTATTGTGTAAGTAGGCCGCTATTCAACCTTTTTACTCTGTTTCATCCAGAAGGTTTTCAGTTCATGTTTTCTGGTGCCCATGCCTAAAAATTCCCCGTGGTCTAAAATATAGCCGGTATTCTTCTTATGAACCGCCCTGAATTTGTCGGCATCTGCAGGTTCGTTTTTTTTGCCCAGGACAGAGTTACTGATCACGGGTGCCTGGTTGACCAGATCCAGGGAGGCCTGGTCCACTGCCACCGGGTCCGTAGCGGCCAGGATTCCTAAGTTTGAAACAATGGGAATATCGTTCCACGGTGCGCAGTCGCAGTCCGGGGTAACGTTCATAACATAGTTAATAAATCCAGTTTTACCCTGCTTCGGCTTCGTTACCCCATAAGCATATTCAGCAGTTTTTTCCTGGATTACAGCTTCATCCGTTTTCCAGTTAATCGGAATGGCCTCTACCGGGCAGAAGGCTACACATTCCCCGCATCCGATACAGAGCTCTTCATCGATAAAAGCCTTACTGTCTTTAACCCTGGAAATGGCATCTTCCGGGCAGTATTCAATACAGGTTCCGCAGGCAATGCACTTTTCAGGGTCTACCTTTGGGACCATGTCGGAGTGCATGGCCTGTTTGCCGGAAGGGCTGCCGCAGCCCATCCCGATGTTTTTCAGGGCTCCGCCGAAGCCGAACAGCTCGTGGCCCTTTACGTGACTTATGGCAATGATTGCATCTGCCTGGTGTACAGCGCTGCTGATCTTTACTGTATCAAAGTGCTTGCCGCCAACTTCTACGTTAACATAATCGGCGCCGATTAAGCCGTCGGCAATAATAACAGGAGCGCCGACAGTTTCATAGGTAAAGCCGTTCTTGATAGCCGTTTCGAAATGGTCGACAGCGTTGCGTCTTTTGCCCCGGTACAGGGTGTTTGCATCGGTTAAGAAAGGCTTGCCGCCTTTTTCCCTGACCATATCTGTGATAACTTTGAGCAGGGGAGGAGGGGTAAAAGCAAGGTTTCCCGGTTCGCCAAAATGAAGCTTAATGGCAACCAGGTCGTCTTTTTCTATATTATTGGTAATGCCGGCTCTTTTTGCCGCTTCCCTGGTTTTCTCCAGCAAGTTTCTGTCAGCCTTAGTGGTCATATCGGTATAATAAACTGTGGCAGTCACTGTACATCATCCTTCTTTATTTATTGGCTTGCTCATTATAAGCAATTCAAGGTATCACAAAGAAATCCTTTTAAAATTGTCTAGTAGAAAAGATGTAATTTCTCTATAAAGCATTTTGACATTTTAAGGCTGTTTACTAATACCAGATTGCCAGGCATAAGATATAATATACTTGCGTAATGGGAGGAGGTCATTACCATGCCTCAATTATCTTTATATGTAGATGCCGAAACCCTGAAAAAAATAGAAAAAGCGGCAGAGCTTGAAAATACTGATATGGCTTAAAAAGGAACACCAATCGGCCCTAATAACTTGATAATTGCTGCAGCAACCATGGCTAATAGCGGCACCTTGATCACTAACAATGAGAATGAATTCAGCAGGATCGATGGCCTGGAAATAGAGAATTGGACCAAATAGGTTTAACCTTGTCGTGACAAGTTTTCGCGTAGAGTAAAAATTAAAAGGTTGTAATCTATGAGAAGGCCCTTCCAGTAAAAGCTTTATTAAAATGGCATGGTGAGCAACAGTTATGTGAAGGAGCGGCCGGAGCAGCTTCCAGGATGCCGGGTGAAACACCGTCATAACCTGGGGCCGCTCGAAGGCCGCTCCTGTAATTGCTTTTGTCGGTCGAAATCAAGAGTTGCCTATACAGGTATGTTCGGGTTAGTCTTCCTGCACAGCTTTGGCAATGCGATCGCCGATCTCTTTATCGATGTTGCGCCAGTACTCGAGAGCCCTCTGCAAAACAGGCTCGGTTACGCCATCTTTCAGGTGACCGGCCACGTTTGACACCAGCCGGTCACGCTGGGCATCGTCCATAACCTTACGCACCAGGGTGCCGGGTTGGCCGAAATCGTCATCGTCCTTGCGCATGGTATAAGCGGCACGGATAAACTCCCCTTCGGCGCTCCAGACAGCATCCTCCGGGTACTTCTCCGGGTCGGCCTCGGGACCACCCTTTGAATTGGGCGCATAAACCGGATCAGATACATTCTCGATTCGCATGGTGCCACCCTTGCTGTAGCTGTGAACCGGGCTCTTCGGACGGTTAACCGGAATCTGCTTGTAGTTGACACCCAGACGTGCCCGGTGAGCGTCGGCGTAAGAAACCAGGCGGGCAAGAAGCATTTTATCCGGGCTGGGCCCTATCCCCGGAATCAGGCTGTTTGGTTCGAATGCAGCCTGCTCGATCTCGCTGTGAAAATCGTTGGGGTTGCGATTAAGCGTTAGCCGTCCCACTTCATGTAAGGGATAGTCTTCGTGGGGCCAGACCTTGGTAAGATCAAAGGGGTTGAAACGGTAGGTCTCGGCATCTTTGAACGGCATAATCTGGACTTTTAGAGTCCAGCTGGGGTAATCCCCCTGCCTGATTGCATTAAACAGGTCGCGGCGATGATAGTCGG
>PXFD01000050.1 GCA_003564505.1 Syntrophomonadaceae bacterium | reverse complement strand
CCATGTAGAAACTGGCTCCTGATAGCATGGCTGCTAGGCCAAACCACTTCAAGGCGCCAAAGGGGCCTGTTAGAAAATACAGCAGCAGCAGACCAAGGATAAAAGCAGCAGCAGTGAGGTAACGATAAACACTGCAAAACTGCCTGGCCAAACTGAGCAGGTTCAACAGGTCCCTGCCTGCTTCCTGTTCCATCAATAGCTGCTCTACGGACAGACGATCTGGAAGCGGCATCTGTTCAACTAAAGCCTCAGCCAGAAGGTATAGTTCTTCCGGATCAAAGCCAAGCATTCGTAAAATCTGTTCGGGGATTACCGTCAGCGACATTTCCAGCTTGGTACTTAACTCCTCTTTCTCTTCCCGAAGGTCAATCACTGCTTGGATTGATTGCTGCTCACCGGTAACATAACGGACAAAGTCATCAGTAATCATTATTGTCTGTTCCTCAAACCATTCCTCGGTAAATACCATTAATAAAACCCTGGTTACAACAGCGGCCATATGATCGGGCATTTCTTCAGACATCTCTTCGAGGATTGTTTCCTGTAGATGCTCATGGATGCTGGTACTGAGGTTCGTTTCAACCATCATTTGTTCGTAATAATCCTGGTTAAAAATAGTCCGGTTTGCACTGAATCCACCCTGGAGTGCCCAGCCTGCTAAGATCAGCACAATAACAATTATTATTACTGCAAATAATTTCTGGCCTTTCACAAAATCACCTTACTAATGAGTTTTTAATGTTTTGGAAGACATGATACAATCCTGCTCCGGCTATGGCAAAAGCAGCAGGATAAAACAACTCAAATGCGTTTTCACCTTTTTGCAGCACTTCAATAATCATAAAGAGGACTACACAAAAGCGGGCCAGGTTGACTCGACTGATATCGGGCTGAATTTCCGTGCTGTCACCGGGCACAATATCCTTACCTGTTGCAATAATAACATAAATTAAAAAAATAACCAGCAAAAAAATAAACAAACCTGCCGGGATCGAAATGCTAATATTGTAGGGTAAATAATGATTTAAAAAGTAACTGCTGAATGCCAGAGCCGCGAGAGCAGGTAAAATATAAACAAACAATTTGCGGGTAAACGGTTCCAATATATAGTCGGCAGCAAAAACAACCAGGAGCAAGGGCAAACCGGTGTAAACACCATTATTATAAAGCACGATTCCCAAAATAACCAGCAGCAAAGTGTCAAAAACCGTGGCCCGCAGCCCGGGGCTCCTGTTTAAAAAGCGCATAAACAGCAGGATGAAAAATAGGCTCAATAAATCGGGAGAACCATAATAAAAAGCTGCGACAAGAACAAGTGGCAAAGCAAAAAAAGCCGACCATTCATAAGCGGGATCTATCTCCCGTCCAATAGCCCAGCTTAAAAACAAAGCGATACCGGCACCAAAAGCAGTTGATAAAGCTTCTGCTGCCGGAGCAGCAGTAAGCAAAAGGTAAGCAAAATATATGGCAAACAGCGTAACGGAAACAAAAACTATTAAACGGTTGGTCAGGTAACTTAAATCTATTGGCCTGCCAAGAGCGATAAAACTCTTAATCTCTTTCATTCCTTTCTATTTCTATTGCGGGCTACGGAATAAGCAGCCAGTGCAATCGATGCCATTTTACCCATTGGCGGTTCATTGCGTGAGGTTAAAATTGCCGGCCGAATGGCCCCGAGAACCAGTCCTCCCATCCGTCCTCCGGCAAAATAAATGATTGCTTTACCGAGAATATTGCCCGATTCGATATTCGGCACCATCAAGATATCGGCTTTGCCGGCAACCGGGCTCTCGATCCCTTTATGCAGGGCCGATTCATAACTGACCGCAATATCAAGCGGAGTCGGTCCATCTACAATTGCTCCGGGGAAGGCTTCCCCGGCCATTTCTTTCAAAGCCTGGGCATCTACAGTGGCAGGTATCTTCGAATCAACTTTTTCATTCGCTGTCAAAATGGCAACCCTTGGCTGGTCAATACCTATAGACTGCAGAAATTCAACTGCATTTAGCAAAATTGCCTTTTTCTGATCAAGGTTCGGGCTGACATTCAGTCCACCATCGGTCATATAGATCAAACGGTAATATCCGGGCACTTCGTATATGGCAAAGTGACTTAAAATACGATCCCTGCGCATGCCACCTTCAGGGTTCAGCATCGCCCTTAGAAAATCAGAGCTGTTAACCATACCTTTCATCAAAATGTCGGCCCTGCCGGCGGCGACTTCTTTAACTGCCTGGTGTGTGGCTTCTACAGGGTCGGCAATATCAATAATCTCGATACCCTGCAGGTTAAGACTGACGGTCATGGCCTGTCTCCAGATTTGCTCTTCATTTCCGATTAAAACAAAGTCAACCAGACCTTCTTTGCGGCTGTCTCTAACCGCCTCGAGGACAGATTCTTCTGCAGCAGCAGCAACACAGAGTTTACAGGGGGGCAGTTCTTTTACAGCTGATATAACCTGGTAAAAGTTTTCAAATGCCACCTTTGATCAACCTCCCACTTTATAAATACCTTAAACAAATTAATAAGACAGGGCTTCCGCTTCACCACGTAGAACACGCAGCGCTCCGGCAGCCAGGGCTTCAAGCTCTTCTTCTCCCGGAATTACCGATAAGGGCGCTATAAAAGAAACTTTTTTATCGATCATACGTACAAGGTTTCCTGCATGGGCCATCCCGCCGGTCAAAACAATATAATCAACCTTCCCATCTAGCACTGTGGACATGGCACCTATTTCTTTCGCTACCTGGTAGGCCATCGCTTCAGCAGCTTCTGTTGCTTCTTGATCACCCTCTTTAACAGCTGTTTCCACCTTGCTAAAATCTTTTGTACCGAGATATGAATAAATCCCTCCCCGGGAGGTTAGCAGTTTAATCACTTCTTCCATGCTGTATTCTCCACTGTAGCAGAGGCGCACCAGGCCAAGAGCCGGCATAGTACCGCAGCGCTCAAGAGAAAAAGGGCCTTCTTCATTGGCATTATTTACATCAATCATCTTTCCCTGCCGGTGGGCGGAGACGGATATTCCGCTGCCCAGGTGAACCACGACAAGGTTAAGCTGCTCATAGCTTTTCCCGGCCTCTGCTGCCGCCCGCCTGGCCATTGCTTTCATATTCAGGGCATGAGACATGCTGAGCCGGGGGACACCCTTAAGACCTGAATAGCGGGCCGGGGTGTCAAACTCATCAACTGTCACCGGGTCAACTGTGTAAACAGGAATACCAAGTTTGCGGGCCAGGGGCAGGGCAATAATCGAACCCAGGTTTGAAGCATGCCAGCCATATTTGGCCGTCAGCAAATCTTCATATACAGCATCATCAACAAGGTAGGTCCCGGAGGAAAGTGGTTTAAGCAGCCCTCCACGCACAACCAGGGCCGATAGTTCCGCTTTATCAACTTTTTTCTGCTCTAATAGTTCAATCAGTGCTTCCCGGCGAAAACGAGCCTGTTCCTCACGGGACAGGTCGGCCGAAGTTTCCTCAAGGCTGTGACGCAGTGATTCCTTGAAAACAACCTGTTCATCTTTAAAAAGACCGATCTTTGTTGATGTGGAACCGGGATTAATTGCCAGGATATTATACACAGCAACAACTCCTTAGCTTCGATAAACTACTTTGCCGCCAACCATAGTCAGATCAACCTGCAGTTCAAGGATCCGGGCAGGTTCAACAGAAGAAATATCTTCTGATAAAACTACCAGGTCTGCCAGCTTACCGGGAGTAATGCTACCCTTGATATTCTCTTCAAAGCTGCAGTAAGCGGAACCCATGGTATAAATATAGAGAACCTCGTCCAGGGTCAGACGCTGCCCGGGGAACCAGCCTTCCGGGGGATTACCATTTTTATCCTGCCTGGTTACTGCAGCATACACTGTCTGCAGCGGTTCATAACTTTCCACGGGACAGTCAGATCCACAGCCTACAGCAATACCACTATCAATTATATCTTTCCAGCGGTAAGTCCAATGCGCCCGCTCAGAGCCCAGGTGGCGATCGACCAGGTCAAAATCGGAGGGAACAAAAAGGGGCTGAATATCAGCAATCACGTTTTGCTCCTTGTATCTCTTCAAAAGTTCATCGCTGACAATAGAGGAATGAATCACCCGGAAACGCGGGTCATCTGCCGGACAGTTCTTTAAAGCCTTCTCATAAGAATCAAGAACCATGCCGATTGCTGCATCACCAATGGCATGGGCGGCAACCTGCAGACCACTGGAGTGCCCCAGGGTAACCAGGGTTTGCAGTTCATCTTCAGTTAATACGGAGACACCAAAAAGATCCGGCTTATCGCTGTAAGGCGAAGACAACAGTGCTGTCCTGCCCCCGATCGAACCATCGGTCAGCAGCTTAAGAGGACCGATTTTGAACATGTCGCTGCCCGTGCCGGTTTGGAACCCTTGATCAATAAATGCCTGCAGTTCTTTTTCTGTCTGAAGCAGGGCCTGCAGGTTAATACGCACCGGCAGTTCTCCTGAAGTTTCCAGCTCCCGGTATGCTTCCACCAGGATTGGCGCCAGTTCACCACCCAGGAAAGCCAGGTCATCCGTCTGTACTGACGTTAAACCTGCCGCTGCAAAATCTTTTGTAGCAATGGTGATCAATTCTTTCAGCTTTTCTTTATCAAAAGGCGGCAGCAATCCTGTCACCAGTTTCATGGCATTTTCTTCGAGGATCCCTGTGGGAACACCCTGGCTGTCAACTTCAACAGTTCCTCCTTCAACTTCTAAAGGGCTTCTGTCAATGCCGGCCTTTTGCAGGGCAATGCTGTTGACAGCATTAATATGGCAGCAGGTCCGCATTAACGATACGGGGTTATTCGGTGCTGCCCGGTCCAGCTCTTGACGGGTAGGCATTTTCTTATCAGCAAAAAGGCTCTGGTCCCAGCCCCAGCCAAGCACCCATTCGCCTCCCTGCAAATTATTCGCCCTGATAAAAACTTTAATAGCCTCGACCAGCTCATCCAATGAAGTGCAGCAACGAAGGTCAACCTTTGTCCGGGTCAGGGCGTGGCCTGTTAAATGCAGGTGACAGTCATTAAAACCCGGTAGAAGGCTGCGCCCTTTCAAGTCAATTAACTCAGTTTGTTCTGCCTTCATGGCCAGGATATCTTCGCTGCTGCCGACAGCAGCAATTAAGCCGTCTTTGACGGATACGGCTTCGTGCTTTATATGACCTTTGCTGTCAATGAATTCTGAAGTCATTACTTTACCGTTGTAAAATATTGTTTGCAATCTATAGTAACTCCTCTCTATTAGTTAAAAGCCTATAACCTGAAAAGCTCACTATGAATCCTGGCCGGCGGAACCTGTAGTTCTTTCAACTCAAAAACAATATTAGCGGTCATATCCGGAGGGCCGCAAACAAAAAAATCCTTATGATCGAGAGTTTCAAGATAGCCCTGGAGCATTTCCCCGCTAAGATGGCCTTTTTCACCTTCCCAGTCGGGCTGGTCACTCATAATCAGTATCGTCCTAAAGGCAGACATCTCTTTTTCCATTTCTTCAAGTTCATCCCTGAAACAGAGCATATCTTCGCTGCGGTTTGTCCAGAAAAGAGTAACTACCTGTTCCGGCATTTTATCCCTGATATAGCGAAGCATACTGATAAAGGGAGTTATCCCGATACCTCCGGCAATAAAAACAAGCTCTTCGTGCCGGTAATTTAAAAAACTAAAAACCCCGTATGGAGCATCGATAAAAGCTTTTTCCCCTACCCGGGTATCTTTAATGGATAGTGTGAAATCTCCAAGACTTTTCGGAGTGATCGATAGTTTCTCGCGGGTGGGGCTGTTGGAGATTGTAAAAGGATGAGCCGCAGACAGTTTGCCGTTACGAAGCAGCTGAACAAACATAAACTGACCCGGCAGGTAGTCAATTTTTTTACCCGAAAACTCCAGGGTCCAGATATCTTTGGCTTCCTGCCTGACATCCGTTACTTCGTAAGGACTAATCCTGACCATAACGATACGGTAAAGACGGTAAATTACTATCCCGGCATAAGCTAGAGCAAGTAGAATCCAT
>PXFD01000018.1 GCA_003564505.1 Syntrophomonadaceae bacterium | reverse complement strand
TACCCCTCAGTTGCAGCAGTAAAGCTTGAAGATATTTTCTAAAAGAGGTGCCCGCTAGATATGATCAGGCAAAAGGGTAAAGGTTTTTTCGTAACAGGACAGCAGGCCAGTTTGCATATACTATTTTACGGTGAAAAGATTGTGCGTTTTGCCTATAGCAGTGACCAGGTTCTGCCTGCGTCTACCCTTGCTGTCATTGCAGACCCGAAAGAAGTTAAAGTGAAAATTAATGGTTATAAACTACGCACCAAGAGCCTGGTCATTGACATTAATCCAGAAACTCTTGCCGTTAAAATATCTGATCCTGATGGAAAAATATACAGTGAGGATATTGCGGTATCTCCTGACGATAGGCTAATCAGGAAAAAAAGGCTGAAAGAAACCGGCATTTTCGGCAATGGTGAAAAATATACCTGGCTGAACCAGGTGGGAACAAAAATAAGAAATTACTGCAGCGATGTGCTTTTTCACAATCCGATTCAGCACCCGCAGGAAGAAGAGATGCACACGGCAATTCCTTTTTATCTAGGAGCTTCCCCGGATTTAGCCTACGGTATTTATTTTGACAATACCCACCGGACTTATTTTGATTTTGGTAAAAGTGATCCCGCCGAAATTAGTTTTTGGGCTGATGGAGGGAGTCTTGACTATTACTTTATAGCCGGCCCGCAGGTGGTCGACGTGGTGATAGGTTACGGGTATTTAACAGGCACTGCACCACTTCCCCGTAAAAGTGTCCTCGGCTATCACCAGAGCCGCTACAGCTATAGCAGTGAAGAAGAGCTGCTCAATATTGCCGAAGGCCTGCACAGCAACGATATCCCCTGCAGTGTTCTTTACATGGATATTCACTACATGGATGCTTACAAGGTTTTTACCGTTGATCGTGAACGTTTCAGGAATTTTGAAAGCATGCTGCAAAAGCTTAAAGATATGGGCTTTTCTGTAGTGGTTATAGTTAACCCCGGGGTGAAGGCTGAAGAAGGTTATGCTGTCTATGAAGAAGGTTTGAAAAATGGCTACTATGTTACCCGATCCTCAGGCGAAGTATATTACGGAGAAGTGTGGCCCAAACCGGCAGTTTTTCCGGACTTTCTAAGATCTGAAGTGCGGCAGTGGTGGGGAGAGAAATACCGGTGGTTACTGGAGTGCGGAGTTGAAGGCATCTGGAATGACATGAACGAACCTACCGATTTCACCCAGGAGATCGGCACTTTGCCCGATGACACTGTTCATAGGACAGACGACGGAGAACAACTTCCTCACCGGGAAGTTCATAATATTTATGCCATGCTGCAGACCATATCAACCAGGACAGCCCTGGAAAAACTGCAGCCTGCTAAAAGGCCTTTTGTTTTAACCCGCGCCGCCTTTGCCGGCAGTCAGCGCTATGCCGCCCTGTGGACCGGGGACAATGCCAGTGTCTGGGAGCATCTCGAAAACAGCATACCCATGCTTTTAAACCTTGGGATCAGTGGTTATTCCTTTGTGGGAGCAGATGTGGGCGGTTACAGGGGTGGCTGCAGCGGTGAGCTGCTGGTTCGCTGGACCCAGTTAGGTGCCTTTTATCCCTTTTTCCGCAATCACAGCGAGATTGACACGGCTCCCCAGGAGCCCTGGGCTTATCCACAGGAAATCCTGGATATTACCCGTAAATATATCCGCCTGCGTTACCGGCTGCTGACCCACTATTACAACCTGATGCGTGAGAGCACTTTAACAGGACAGCCTGCAATCCGGCCTCTCTTTTACCATTACCAGGAGGATCCGGAAACCTATCATATTAATGACCAGTTTCTACTGGGCGATAGCCTGATGGTCTGCCCGGTTACCAGGCCGGGGGCAACCCACCGCCAGGTTTATTTTCCGCAGGGCCTCTGGTTTGATTACTGGACCGGTCAGTCCTTTGCGGGCGGGCGCTACCTTTCCGTGGAAGCGCCCCTGGAAAAGATGCCCCTTTATGTCAGAGCCGGGACAGTTCTACCCCATGATGATATTGAGTCTGTAGAATACAGCAGTTATGCAGATGCAAAATCGCTGACTATGTATTGTTATACCGGTAAAGACGGGTATTATCGCCTCTATCTTGATGACGGACTGAGCTGCGACTTTAAGCAGGGTCGGTACAGTGAGTTGGAATTTGTTCTGAATGATGATCCCGTGGAACCCAGAATTATATTAAAAAAACTTCATGAAGGGTTTGCAATTCCCGAAATTAATTATAAATATATCTAACTATTTAGCTAAAGGATGCAATAAATGATCAAACTAAATGACAATCTTTATTCGGATAGTGGCTGGGAAATATATGAGAAAAGCTTTTTAGAAGAACAGCTAATTGCGACGGGGAGTAACTTTTTAACAGGCAATGGTTACCTTGGTTACCGGGGGACATTTCCCGAGTGGTGTAAAGATAAATACGTTGGCTGTTTTGTGACAGATACTTATGATAATGCTGATGGAACCTGGACCGAGCTATGCAACGCACCGAATGGCCTCTATGTAAAGCTGGTGGTTGATGGAGAAACAATTGAAACCACCGGTTCGTCAATCTCTTCTGATGATAATGCATATTACCGAAAGCTAGATTTACGCTATGGCATCTTCAGGGCTGAATCCAGCTGGACTGCTAAAAATGGCAAAGAGCTGCATATCGGCATAGAAAGATTTGCCAGCTATGCTGACCTGCATCTGATCCCGATGCGTTTTAAAATCCGGGCTGGACAGCACTGCAGGATTGACCTTTATACCGGTATCGACGGGGCAGTATGGGACTTAAACGGTAAGCATTTATACGATTATAAGATAGAAGCTGAAGAGGGTGAAACCTCAATTACATCTGAAACAGGGCAAAGCAGGATTACCCTCGCCGTCCTGGAAGGTCATAAGATTATTGGTCTTGAGCCGCTCAAAAAAGAACTGACCAGGGAAGAGGAAGCGGTTTTCTGGAAGCTTACCTTTGAGTTGGAGCAGGAAGAAGAACTGATCCTCGAAAAAGTAATGACAGTTTACAGCAGCAATGATACAGCCGATCCTTACACTGCCGGGAAGAAAAGCCTGCAGCAAGCCCTGGAGAAGGGCTATGACCAGCTGAAAAATGAGCACAAGCCATACTGGGACAGGATCTGGGAAAAAGCCGATATAAAGGTTCATGGCGACCCTGTTTCGCAGGTACTTTTAAGGTTTAATCTCTATCATAATATTATTGCAACACCTGCTCACAGCGACTCGCTGCCCATCGGGGCCCGGGGTTTATCCTGCCAGGCCTACCAGGGAGCGGCCTTCTGGGACCAGGAAATTTATAACCTGCCCATGTTTATTTATACCATGCCCGAAATAGCCCGGAACATTTTAGTATATCGCTACAAGACTCTCGATGGTGCGCGCCATAAGGCTGCTAATCTGGGTTATGAAGGAGCTTTTTATGCCTGGGTCAGCGGTAAAACAGGCAATGAGCTCTGTCCTTCCTTCTTTTTTACCGATGTTTTAAGCGGCCGGAAAATCAGGAACCATTTTAACGACTGGCAGATTCATGTTTCGCCAGACCTGGTTTATACCATCTGGCAGTATTACCAGGCTACCGATGACTGGCGCTTTATTGAAGAGTATGGCGCAGAAATTATTTTTGAAGTGGCCCGTTTTCTTTACAGCCATGCCTATTTTAACAAAAGCAAGGGTCGCTATGAGTTTATCCGCCTCCTGGGGCCCGATGAATACCATGAAAATGTCGATAACAACGCCTTTACCAATTACCAGGCCTTTTACAGCCTGGAGAAAGCCCTGGGGATAAGTGATCGTCTGAAAACGGATAACCCCGGGCTATGGAACGATCTAAGCAGTAAGATAAACATAACAGATAGTGAACTTAAAGGTTGGAGGGATATGTTGGAGAAACTCTATTTGCCCCAACCTATGCCTGAAAGCGGGATCGTTGAGCAGTTTGACGGTTATTTTGCCCTGGAGGATGTGACTCCACAAATCCTGGAGCAGAGGTTGATTAAAAAGAATGAATACTGGGGTTGGCCTAACGGCGTTGCCGTACATACCCAGGTTTTGAAGCAGGCCGATGTTTTACAGCTGCTGGTCCTGCAGGATCTCTTTCCACCTGATGTGATCAGGGCCAATTACGATTACTACGAACCGAGAACCCAGCACGGTTCATCACTCAGCCCTGCAGTCCATGCCATCATGGCAGGAAAAGCCGGCTACCTGGAGCAGGCCTACAGTTACTTTACCAGGTCTTCAGTGATAGATCTTTTTAACACTAACAAAGCTGAAAGCGGCGGGACATTTATCGGCGGTATTCATACTGCTGCCTGCGGTGCAGCCTGGCAAATTATCGTATTCGGGTTTGCCGGGATGAAGGTAGATGAAACTGGCCTCTCCTTTAACCCGCAATTGCCGGAGAAATGGGATAAGGTAGAGTTCAAAATCAACTATAAAAGCCAAAATCTAGTCCTTACAATTGAACAATGCGGTTTTAAAGTTGATTCTGACAGGGATAATAATGCGATTGTTTCCATTCGCGGCTATGGTCAGGAGAAATTAGTTGAGCCTGGCCAGTCGGTAATAATAGTTGGATCTTAAAGTCCCCGGGTATGCCTGGCCGATCCTTCCCAGATTCGCTCAAATGAGGAAGTAGTTTTTATTTTACTGATAATTGAAAAACCAATTTCCATAAAAATGCCTATGGTCAGGGCGAATATTACTGTGCCGATGCCCAACGGACCACCCAGGAAAAAGCCTATTGCTGCCGCAGTTATTTCCATTATAGTTCTGATAGTTCCCATCCTGATCGAAGTGGCTCTTGTCAGGGCCAGCATCAGGCTGTCTCGCGGGCCGGCCCCAAGGTTGGCGCTGATATATACGGCAACACCGAAGCCAAAAACAACTACACCGGCAAAATATAGCGCAATGCGCTGCCAAATCATCTCCGGCAGGGGCACATATCCCCAGCCAATAACAAGGTCAACAAAGAGGCCTAAAAAAATCATGTTCAGGATTGTTCCCACATATATTTTTACACCGAAAAAATAACTTACTGTCACGAGGAGCAGCCCAATGCCCTGGATCACCCTGCCAATTGAAAGACCGGTTTGATTGGCGATGCCGATGTGCAGCACGTCCCAGGGGTTGACTCCCAGGTTAGCGTTGATGGTAAAAACTATACCGTTTCCCACGATAAAGAGGCCGGCGAAAATAGTCAGGTAGCGTAGCGAGCTTTTCCTGTAATTAATTTTTCTAAAATCAAATTTCATTTTTTAACGCGCCCCCTTGCTGTTTCTGTTTTTCTTCTTAGAACTCTTGTTATTGATATGATGGGGTTTAAGCAGGCACTTGCGCTCGTAGCCGATTAAGTCTTCCCGTCCGGTAAGTTTAAGAGCATCATAAACCAGCTGATAATTCTTAGGCACTTTAAACTGGATCAGCGCTCTCTGCATCGCTTTTTCCCGGGCAGTTTTTGGCACATATACTTTTTCCATGTTTCGCGGATCCAGCCCTGAATAATACATGCAGGTAGAGAGGGTGCCCGGGGTGGGATAAAAATCCTGGACCTGCTCGGGCATGTGTTCATGTTTATTTATAAAAGATGCCAGTTCAATGGCAGCTTCCAGGGTTGAGCCCGGATGGCTCGACATGTAATAGGGAACCAGGTACTGGTCTTTCCCAAGCTCACGGTTTAATGCTTTATATTTCTGCTTGAATTTACGGTAAACCTTCCTGTCCGGTTTGCCCATTTTGTCCAGGACCGAAGGGGATACATGTTCGGGCGCAACTTTTAACTGACCGCTGATATGATGGGCGCAAAGTTCCCGCATAAAGGTATCATCCGGATCATGCAGCACGTAGTCGTGGCGAATGCCTGATCGGACAAATACTTTTTTAACTCCTTCAAGCTTACGCAGGCGCCGCAGAAGCTCAAGGTACTCGGAGTGATCGGCTTCCAGGTTCGGGCAGGGCTCAGGGTAAAGGCACATCCGGTCTGTGCAGGTCGTTCCTTTTTCCTGCCTGGAACAGGGTTTGCTCCTAAAGTTAGCAGTCGGCCCGCCCACATCATGAATATAGCCTTTGAAATCGGGATCCTCAATAAGTTCTTCTGCTTCTTCCACGATTGCTTCGATACTGCGCGATTGGAC
>PXFD01000157.1 GCA_003564505.1 Syntrophomonadaceae bacterium | reverse complement strand
GATCGCCTGCCCGACAGCAGCTGTAGTTTTTCCTTTTCCATCGCCGGTATAAACCATAATCAGGCCCGGGAAATCATTTGCCATTTGTTGTGCTCCTTTCGTGAAGTTTTCCTTCATCAAATCTTTTTTCTTTTAAGATAGCAGGTATCTTGAAATTACCAGGCGCTGAACTTCGCTGGTGCCTTCATAAATTTCGGTAATCTTTGCATCCCGCATAAAACGCTCGACAGGATAATCACGGGTATAACCGTAACCACCGAAGATTTGTACCGCTTTAGTGGTAACCTCCATTGCAGTTTCAGAGGCAAATAGCTTGGCCATGGCGGAAGCTTTTCCGTAAGGCAGCCCTTCACTTTCCAGGTAAGCTGCCTGGTAAGTGAGCAGGCGGGACGCTTCAATTTTTGTGCCCATGTCGGCCAGCATAAAGGAGATAGCCTGGAAATTAGCAATGGGCTGACCGAACTGTTCCCTGGTCTTGGCATAATCTGCCGCGGCATCAAGTGCGCCCTGGGCAATGCCGACAGCCTGCGCGGCAATACCATTACGCCCCCCGTCAAGGGTACTCATGGCGATTTTAAAGCCTTCTCCTTCTTTGCCGAGCAGGTTTTCCTTCGGCACCCGGCAATCTTCAAAAATCAGCTCCAGGGTCGGCGACGAACGCAGGCCCATCTTCCTTTCTTTCTTGCCGAAAGAAAATCCGGGAGTTCCTTTCTCAACTATGAAAGCGCTTACTCCTTTTGCCTTCTTTTCCTTATCGGTTACAGCGAAAATAATATTAATTTCCGCATCACCGCCGTTGGTGATAAATATTTTATTGCCGTTTAAAATATAGCTATCTCCGTCGAGAACAGCGGTAGTGCTCTGGCTTGCAGCATCTGTCCCGGCGGTAGCTTCTGTCAGACCATAAGCGCCCAGTTTTTCACCCAGGGCCATCGGCTCTAAAAACTTCTTCTTCTGCTCTTCACTGCCATACTTATACAGCGGCCACCCGGCCAGGGACGTATGTGCTGAAAGGGTTGTTCCGGCCGAAGCATCGACCCTGGAAAGTTCTTCAACAGCTATGACGTAGCTGATAAAATCACATTCACCTCCGCCGTATTCCTCCGGCCAAGGAATACCCGTCAAGCCAAGTTCACCCATCTTATCAAAAAGCTCGCGTGAAAATTCTTCCTTGTCATCACGTTCTTCTGCTCCGGGCGCTACCTCTTTCTCGGCAAAGTCGCGCACCATTTTCCGGGTCATTTCCTGTTCTTCAGTCAGTACAAAATTCATCTGCTCATCCTCCTGTAATTATTATGTCATTATACTTATTAAATGTTAAACTTGCTGGTTCAACTTTACTTACAACCTTACTTTAAAAGCTGGCGGGCAATGACTATACGTTGTATCTGGTTTGAACCCTCGTAAATCTGGGGTGCCTTGGCATCACGGAAATAGCGGGTCAGCGGATGGTCATCCCGCATGGCAGTGAGTCCGCACAGGTCTATACATTTAGTTGCCGCTTCCATGGCCAGATCTGTGGCAAACATTTTAGCCATTGATGCTTCCTTAGAACAGCGTTCTCCACTCTCTTTTACTGCTGCTGCCCTGTACACCAAAAGACGTGCAGCCTCCAAACGAGTTGCCAGATCGGCCAGGCAAAAACTTACGCCCTGGTCGACTTTTTCACCTGCCCTTGCTTCCGCTTTCAGGTGCTTTACCGTATAGTCAATTGCAGCCCGGGCCATGCCCAGTCCCTGGGCGGCAATACCAATCCTGCCACCATCAAGCAAAGACATCGCTATTTTAAAACCTTCACCTTCTTCACCAAGTCTGTTCGACACCGGAACAAAAAGATCCTCTAACATCAGTTCGGTGGGGTTAGATCGGTTTAAGCCCATCTTTTTTTCGGGTTTGCCAGGTGTTAATCCCGGGGTATCTTTTTCAATCAAAAAAGCTGTAATACCCTTAACTCCTTTTGCTTTATCGAGGGTTGCAAAAACAGTATAAAGATCCGCCTGTCCCCCGCTGGTGATGAATATTTTGCAACCATTTAAGCGGTAACCTCCATCAACAGAAGTTGCAGTTGTTGAAAGAGCTGCTGCATCGGACCCGGCATCCGCTTCAGTCAGGGCAAAAGCCCCGAGCATCTCGCCGCAGGCCAGGGCAGGCAAGTAGCGTTTTTTCTGTTCATCCGTACCAAAATACAGCAGGGGAAATGAGCCAACTGAAGTATGTACAGCAATGATCGCCCCGGTTGATGAACAAACCCTTGAAATATCCTCAATTAATAAAATATAGCTGAGAAAATCCTGTCCCTGTCCATCCCATTCAACCGGAATAGGGTAACCCATATAGCCGTGTTTGGCAGCATTACTTAAGTTTTCCTGCGGGAAGTGATCACCTGTATCAATTTCGGCATCAGCAAAGTTCTGAAATTCCTGCTGCTTCTTAAGCTGCTCTTCTGTAAGGGTAAAAGCCATTATAGCCGTCTCCTCTTATCTAACCCTGACAATAGTTGCTTCGCCCTGGGCGGCACCGCTGCAAATGGTAGCCATCCCGTATCCGCCGCCGCGGCGGCGCAGTTCGGCGATCAGGGTCATCAGGATACGGGCGCCGCTGGCTCCGATCGGGTGGCCCAGGGCAACGGCTCCGCCGTTGACATTAACTTTTTCTTCATCCCAGTCGCCCAGTTTAATACAGGTTAGAGCCACAGCGGCAAAAGCCTCGTTAACTTCGATTAAATCAAGCTGATCTGCTGACAGTTCTGCTTTTTCCAAAGCTTTTTGCCCTGCTTCATAGGGAACAGTAGCAATATAGCGTGGCTCTAAAGAAACAGAAGCGTGGGCCACTATTTCAGCAATCGGTTCAAGGCCGCGCTTCCGGGCCTGTTCTTCTGAAGCCAGGACCAGGGCTGCTGCCCCATCACTAATTCCCGGAGCATTGCCCGCGGTAACCAGCCCTTCTTTTTCAAAAGCAGGTGGCAGCATGGCCAGCTTGTCCGGGGTTGTGTCACTGCGGGGCAGTTCATCTTTTTCAACCACAATGTGATCGCCTTTACGCTGCGGCACTGGAACCGCAACTATCTCCTCGCCCAGGCTGCCATTATCCATCGCCGCCAGGGCTCTTTGATGACTGCGGTAAGCCCAGCGGTCCATCTCCTGCCTGGTAATGCCATGCTCGGCCGGGACGGCGCTGCCATGCACACCCATGTGGACTTCATGGAAAGGGCACCACAGGCCGTCGTGAACCATACCATCAATAATCCTGTCGTCCCCCATCCTGGAACCGGTCCGCACCCCGGGCAGGTAGTAAGGGACAGCACTCATATTTTCCATGCCGCCGGCTACCATAAGTTCACCTTCGCCGCTTTTAATCAGCACATCAGCCAGGTTTACTGCCCGCAGGCCGGAAGCACAGACTTTATTGATTGTATCTGAAGGAACAGTGTGCGGCAGACCGGCTTTTATGGTCGCCTGGCGGGAGGGAATCTGTCCTGCCCCTCCCTGGACCACCATGCCTAACAAAACATTGTCAACCTGATCACCTTCTAAACCGGCCCTTTTTAAAGCTTCCCTGACTGCGGCAGCGCCAAGTTCCACCGCCGGTATATCCTTAAAAGCTCCCAAAAAACGGCCAAAAGGGGTCCGGGCAAAACCTAAGACTACTGTTTTGATCATATCAACCCATCAGCTCCTCATTATAATTATGAAGACTGCTACATTTTATTTCACTTGAGGCATGATCATTTAAAGTTTGATTCTCTTTTAAAATGTGATGTACAACTTCAGACGGTGTTACTATATTTTTATTTAAACCTTTCTTTACCCTGTCAATATAACTCTTATGCCAGCAGTTTATTACAACAGGGATTCGTTCTATATTTAATAGTAATGCAATTGATAGCCTGTGGCGTCCATCTATAAATATTAGCTCGCCAGTTCTTGATACGGCAACTTCTACTTCATTTTCTGGTTTGCCATCATAGTGGCTTCTATTTTTTTTAATTGATGCCGAGTTAATCTCGCTTTGTTTTTTGTATCCGTTTTCTTTAATATCGTTATAAATTTCCTCCCACAAATCAAGATATTCTAACTTATACTCTTGCCAGGAAGGATACCTTTCATCTTTTTTTGATTTTTCCAGGTATTTTTCATAGTAAACAGTATCCTCCCATTCTTTGCCCTGCGTAAACCTTTCTTTAAAGGCAGTATAATCAGATGAACTTATAAAAGGCTGTTTAAAATCCAAATCCCAATCCCCGTCCCTGATTAAACCAACAACAGAACGAATAGTTTTTTCGAACATAATTCCCCGGTATTTTGAGAAACGTATAAACGTATTATGAATTAATTTTGTCGGAACGACTACAACTTCATAGGGGTTGCGAATTACAGTATTACAGAAAATGCTTCTAGCCAAAATATTAATTTTATAATAGTACAAAATAACATGATAAAATAACCTGTGAATAATAAAAAACCAGGAAACTTTTAAAAAAGTCCCTTTCCTGATATTCTTTTTTATTTTTTCTGTTAACATTGACTTAAACCTTTTAGATAAAATTTACTTCAGGGCCCTGTGCCCTATATCCTTACGGTAATAGCAGCCGTCAAATTTAATTTGTTCACAGGCCCGGTAAGCCCGGTCTACTGCTTTTCGCAAGTCACTGTCCCAGGCGGTTACACCTAAAACCCGGCCCCCTGCAGTAACCAGATGCCCATCCCTGAGTGCAGTGCCGGCGTGAAATACTGCCACCTGTTTGTCACCTGTTTTTTCCAGAGCATCCAGGCCTTCGATAAATTTGCCTTTTTCATATTTACCGGGATAACCGCCGGAAGATATCACCACGCAAACAGCATGATCATCTTTCCAGAGCGGTTCAACACCTTTCAAATCACCCTCGGCTGCAGCCAACAGCAGAGGCAGCAGATCCGAATCCAACCGCGGAATAATTGCCTGGGTTTCCGGATCGCCAAAGCGCACATTAAATTCAAGCACGTTAAACTCATCTTTTGAAACCATTAGTCCAGCATAGATAACGCCCCTGAAATCAATTCCCATATCTTTAAACCCTTTTAGCAGAGGCTTAAACACTTCGGTTTCGGTCTTACGGGCCAGCTCGGGAGTATAGACCGGGGCGGGAGAATAAGCTCCCATTCCACCGGTGTTCGGCCCCTTATCGCCTTCACCGATTGCCTTGTGGTCCTGTGATGAGGGCAGAATAACCAGGTTGCTGCCATCGGTAACAGCTAGGACAGAAACTTCTTCACCGCTGAGGCAGTTTTCAATAACCACCCGGTTGCCGGCCTCGCCAAAGGCCCTTTCAATCATTATATCGTAGAGGGCCTGTTCAGCCTCTTCCGGCCCGGAGGCTACAATAACACCCTTCCCTGCAGCCAGGCCATCAGCCTTGATTACCACCGGCCCTCCGTAAAAGCGGCCAAGGTGGCTGCGGGCATCTTCAAAATCATCAAATATTGTAAAACCGGCAGTCGGAATACCCCACTCTTTCATTTTGCGCTTGGACCAAACTTTACTGCCTTCAAGCTGTGCGCCATCGCTGTTTGGACCGAAAACTTTAAGTCCGGCCTGCCGGAAATTGTCCGCAATGCCCAGCACCAGCGGCGCTTCGGGTCCAACCACTGTTAAGTCAATTTTCTGCTCCAGAGCCCAGGCTTTAAGTTCATCGATCTTATCGGCCGCGATGTCAACACATTCGGCCAAGGAAGCAATTCCTGCATTGCCCGGGGCACAGTAAAGCTTCTCCAACTGAGGGCTCTGGGCCAGTTTCCAGGCCAGGGTGTGTTCTCGCCCACCTCCGCCAACCAGTAAAACTCGCATTTTAATAACCTCCATTCAATAATTCCGGCACGGATTTAATACTAATCAGTGTTTGAAATAGCGCCGACCCGTAAAGACCATGGCAATCCCCAGCCGGTTACAGAGCCTGATCGACTCATCATCTTTCATCGACCCGCCCGGTTGAACAATGGCTGAAATTCCGGCCTTACCCGCCTCGTCAATAATGTCTGGAAACGGGAAAAATGCATCTGATCCGATAACAGCTCCCTTTGCTTTTTCTCCAGCCTGGTTCAAGGCAATTCTAGCCGCACCGATCCTGTTCATCTGGCCGGCCCCGATTCCGATCGTTTTTCCCTCCGCTGCAATCACGATGGCATTGGAACGGACATGCTTTACAACCTTCTGGGCGAAATTAAGGGCTTCCCACTGCTCCTTTGTGGGTTTCTTTTCAGTTACAACCTCGCCTCCAGCTATATCCACAG
>PXFD01000008.1 GCA_003564505.1 Syntrophomonadaceae bacterium | reverse complement strand
TCTGCGGTAATCATTCTCATATTCGTCTGCCTGAACAACCCGGGCCTTGGCCCGGACTGATTCCGCTATGGCTTTTTCCAGGCTGGCTCTATCACCATTCAAAAGTTTATTAAAATTTTTCTCCATCCAGTAAAAAAAATCCTCATTTTCTATGATCCCATATTTTATAACCTCGGCCAGTCCGGCATAAAGTTCACGCCGGGGCAAAGTCTCCAGAACGTCAGGATCAATTATCACCAGGCGAGGAGGGTAAATAGAACCGATTAAATTTTTTCCACGGGGGTGGTTAACTGCAACTTTTCCGCCTACACTGCTGTCGACCTGGGCTAACAGAGAAGTGGGAATCATAATCAGGGGAACCCCACGCAGGTAGGTCGAAGCCACAAAACCTGCCAGGTCGCCAATCACACCTCCACCCAGGGCAATTATCGGTGAATTCCGATCAAGTTCAGCGTCAACAGCAGCATCATAGAGCCTCGAGGCACTGGCCATGGTTTTTGCCTGCTCCCCCGGCTGAACCTGCCAGCTGCTAACCTGCCATTTTTCTGTTTCTAACGCCTTTAAAACCCGATCCCCGTATAGAGAGTATACATTTTCATCACTGACCAGCAGGGCCCTGGAGGAAGGTAACAGCAAGCGAGCTGCCTTTCCAGTATTATCCAGGGAGCTCTTTTCAATAATAACCCTGTAGGAAAATCCTGATGTTTTAACTGTAATTTCCTGACCTGTCATAAAATCTCCTTGTACGGCAGAGAGAGTAGTTTTCTTCAGCAGGCTGAACAGTTACTTTTTGCTAAACATTAACTGTCGGCGTGTAAACGCTTTCTAACCTGTTCCATGTAATGATTATAGGACGCTTCAACTTCTTCCATATAATCCCCTGCAAACTTTTCACGAAAAGCAGAAGCCAGCTCCCAGGTAGCTGCTGCTTCCGCGACAATCGCTGCTGCCGGAACGGCACAGACATCCGATCTCTCGGTCGCTCCCTTAACCTCTTCACCGCTGACCCAGTCTATGCTGGCCATCGGTTGAGACATGGTCGGGATCGGTTTCATGGCCGCCCTTATAACCAGGGGCTGGCCGTTACTAATACCGCCCTCAAGCCCACCGGCCCGATTCGAGCCGCGGGCAATACTACCACTTTCGAATTCCATCTGTAAAGGGTCATGGACCTTCGAGCCAGGTTCGGCCGCACTCTGGAAACCAAGTCCAATTTCGACTCCTTTAAAACCCTGAATACTCATTATTGCTCCGGCCAGGCGGCCATCCAGCCGGCGATCCCACTGAACATGACTGCCCAGCCCCGGAGGCAAACCGGTAATAATAAGTTCAATCACACCACCCAGGGTATCACCATTTTTCCGGGCCTCTTCAATCGCGCTGATCATATTTATTTCTGCATCATCATCAGCGCATCTCAGGGGTGATGCTTCAATTTTATCGACCAGTCCAGGAATATCATCAGTATCAGCTTCGGCTTTAATTGGGCCGATACTGAGAACATGGCTGTATACCTTGACATTAAAATTTTCCAGTAAAATGCGCCCCACAATGCCGACAGCTACCCTGATAGCAGTTTCACGGGCGCTGGAACGTTCTAAAACCAGGCGCAGGTCATCATGATTATACTTTAAGCCACCCGCCAGGTCGGCGTGACCCGGTCGGGGACGAGTTAGTTTAACTAAATCTTCCGGGGCGGCGCCATCTGCTGCCATGAGCTCCTGCCAGTTTTCCCAGTCACGGTTTGTAATCTGCATGGTAAGCGGGCTGCCAATGGTCTTATTAAAGCGCAGGCCTGATAATATCTTAACCCTGTCCTTTTCAATCGCCATCCTGCCACCACGGCCGTAGCCCTTCTGGCGCCGTTCTAGATGTTTATTTATGTCTGTCAACTTAATGAATAGTCCTGCCGGCAACCCTTCTATGATCGCCGTAAGGCAGGGACCATGTGATTCACCGCCTGAAAGATAGCGCACCATTAAAACCCCCTTCCAGCTTAAGGAGCATTTCTTTCCAGCCAGCCGGGCCGCTGAAACCGCCCAGTTTGCGATTACTACCGATGACCCGGTGGCATGGGACTATGATCGGATGACGGTTTGCTGCAAGAGCCTGCCCGGCTGCCCGCCAGGCCAGTGGAGATCCGGCCAGTTCAGCCGCTTCCCGGTAAGAACAGGTCTGGCCCCAGGGAATCTTACTCACTTCTTTTAGCAGTGCGTTTGTGAAAAGGCCATATCCACTGCAATCCAGGGGATATTCTGTCCATTCTACTGCTTCGCCGCTAAAATAGCGCTTGAAGTCATCTTCCAGATTCGACCAGGGTAGTTTTGCCGTATCAACTATTTCCGCCAATGTTCGTCCAGGAAAAAGCACTTCATAGATACCGGTTTCGTTAAATGTAATTATAAATTCCCCTTTAGGAGTATCTACAGTATCAAAAAATAATTTTCTCTCGCTCATATCCAGCCCTGTCACCTTTCTAATCAGCCTTACCTAATCGTCCATATTCTTTTGTGGCAGCTTACTGAAGAAAACTGCATTTTATTCTCGCTTCAGTTTTCTTCAGCAGGCTGCGCAATTATAACTAAAGAAAATGCGTTATATAGCGAGAGCTGACTGTATCCTGTTTTCGAAAACAGCCAGCTCCCGGTAACCGGCTGATCTTAACAAATCGATTGCTTCGGGGAAAAAGCGGCCTACCTGTTCGGGACTGTGTGCATCAGAGCCCAGGGTTACAGATATTCCGGCAGCACAGGCGAGTTCAAGCAGGCGCCGGTCCGGGTAGAAATCACCTACCGGGGCATCCCTTCCGGCTGTATTTAGTTCAAAACAGGTGCCGGTTTCTTTAAGGATTTGTACAATTTCCAGCCAGTGCTGTTCAAGCCCATTTTCAGGGCGGTAGCCAAACTTTTTAACAACATCAATATGTCCTACTATGTCAAATAGGTTGCTTCGGCAAAGTTTGCCCAGCAGGTCAAAATATTTACGATAAATTTCATCGATGTTTCTTTCTTTATAAGTATCAGCATAAACCGGGTGTGTAAAATCCCAGTCTCCCAGGAAATGAATAGACCCGATAACATAATCAAAGTTATATTTCTCCAGTAATGCCCTTACTTTATCTTCGGTTCCCGGGATATAGTCAATTTCGATACCCAGCTTAATTTTCACATCAGCAGAGTTTTTTTTCAAGTCACCTACGTCACTGATATAAAAATCTAATTCTTCCGGTTCCATAGTTACCTGGTTGCGGGGTGTATAGCCAAGCAAACCCAGGGGAAAATGATCAGAAAAGCCTATCTCCGTCAATCCCTTACGATCCGCTTCGGCCAGATACTCCTGAGGGGTTCCCTGCGCATGACAGCAGCGTGGAGTGTGAAGGTGATAATCAATCATCTAACTGCTCCTGGTTACTAAAACCGGAAAGAGAATTAAAGAAGCAGGAATATCGACCGGTGTGACAGGCCAGCCCCGGACCAAGAGGTATCACCTTCACCAGCAATGTATCAGCATCACAATCGGCATAAATAGCCTTAAGCTCGAAAAAATTTCCCGATGTTTCGCCTTTTACCCAGTATTCCTGGCGGCTGCGACTCCAAAAACAAACTTTGCCTTCTTTAAGAGTTCTTTTGACGGCCTCTTCATTCATATAACCGACCATTAGCACTGCATCAGTCCGGACATCCTGTATGACTGCCGGAAGCAGGCCATTCTGGTCATACTTAAGCTGATTTGTTTCAAGAGGTTGAAGCTCCTCAACATTATTTGTTTCTCCCATCTTTTTCCTCCTGTCCTTTATTTAAAAACTGCCATGGCATCCGGCAGGGTTAACTGGTTTGAATAAAGGGCCTTGCCGATGATAACCCCTGTAATCCTATCAGCGAATGGTTTTATAGATTTTAGATCATCTATCGAGGAAATTCCGCCTGACACTATTACCTGCAGCGAAGTTTTTTCCAATAGCACTTCGAGCCCTTTTAAATCAGGTCCCTGCATGGTTCCATCTTTCTGGATATCAGTATAAATTATTTCTTTTACGCCCCACTCCTCGATACGTACAGCAAGGTCAACTGCCTTCATCGCGGAAGCTTCAGTCCATCCTTTAACAGCGGCAATCCCATCACGGGCATCTATGCCAACCAGGATCCTATCACCGAAATCTTTAACCAGTTGGCGGGAAAGCTCGGGATTCTCAATGGCAATAGTTCCTAAAATTATCCTTGAAACCCCGGCAGACATAACCTTATCAACCGCTTCCCTGGACCTTATACCTCCGCCCAGCTGCAGCGGTATATGGACTTGTTCGCCAATGCTGCATATCACCTGGGCATTTTTTGAATGACCGGTGAAGGCTCCATCAAGATCTACCAGGTGCAGCATTTTGGCACCGAGCTGTTCCCATTGCAGGGCAATATCAACAGGATTGTTGCCGTAAACTGTCTCCCGTTCCGGATCCCCCTGGTACAGGCGAACACAACGGCCCCGGTGTAAATCAATTGCAGGTATAACCAGCAATTCTTTCCCCTCACTCCAGATTGCCTTTGGTTGAAAGCACTTCATCAAAACCTTCAATTTTAGATGAAGCTTCGTTCAGGGATCTGCCTGCTGCCTTAAAAGATGCTTCGATAATGTGATGCTTATTCAAACCGTGGCCGATCATCAAATGTATATTAAACCGTCCTTCATTAACAAAGGCCTGCCAGAACTCCCTGAAAAGTTCTGAATCCATCGTTCCAACCAGCCCTGCCGGCAGCGGGAGGTCATAGTGCAGGTACGGCCGGCCGGAAAGGTCAGTTACTGCCGTCACCAGGGCTTCGTCCATCGGAACTATACTATTGCCATATCGTTTAATACCCTTTTTGTCTCCTAAAGCTTGCTGCCAGGCACGACCAAGGCAAATACCGACATCTTCAACCAGGTGGTGCCCGTCTACCTCCAGGTCGCCCTTCGCTTTCAGGTTCAGATCGAAAAACCCATGCCGGCAGAAGAGGTTAAGCATATGATCAAAAAAGGGCAATCCCGTTTCAATCAAAGCTTCGCCAGTGCCATCGAGGTTTATTTCAAGTGTGATTTCAGTTTCCGCAGTACTGCGATTAATCTTTGCTTTTCTGCTCATCTACCTGCCTCCTTAGCAATACAGCCCTGGCGTGAGCTTCAAGTCCTTCGGCCCTGGCCAGTGCGGCTATCTGATCTGCAGACTGCTGCAGGGCAGATGCTGAATAACTGATAAGATGGGACCTTTTCAAAAAATCATTTACACCCAGTGGAGAAGCATAGCGGGCTGCCGCACCGGTGGGTAGAACATGGTTTGATCCTGCCCAGTAATCGCCGACAGATTCAGGGGTGTACTGCCCAATAAATATAGCCCCGGCATTTTTAATGTAATCAAGGTAATGCCAGGCATCATCAAGGTGCAGTTCAAGATGTTCCGGGGAAAGCTGGTTTACGATCGGCCAGGCATCATCAAGATCGGATATAAGAATAATTGCTCCCTGATTTTCAAGAGATTGTATGGCAACTTCTTTTCTGGGCAGCGTTTCAAGCTGTTCTTCAAGGTTTTCAATCACACCCCGGGCTAACATTTCTGAAGGTGTTATCAAAATTGACCGGGAAAGCGGGTCATGCTCGGCCTGCGATAAGAGGTCAGCAGCAATATAAGCCGGCTTAGCACCTTCGTCTGCCACTATGACAATTTCACTGGGACCGGCCAGCATATCAATGCCGACCTGCCCGTAAACTTCCCTTTTTGCAAGCGTTACATAAATATTACCTGGCCCGACAATTTTTTGCACTGCAGGTATTGATTCAGTTCCGTAAGCCATTGCTGCCACAGCCTGTGCTCCTCCTACTTTATATACAGCTGTTGCGCCGGCTTCACGGGCAGCCGCTAGAGTTAAGCTGTTAACGGCACCACTGCTATCAGGAGGGGTGCAAAGATAAATTTCCGAAACTCCTGCCACACGAGCCGGAATTACTGTCATCAGGACCGACGAGGGATAGGCAGCTGTTCCGCCAGGAATGTATGCTCCTGCCCTTTGCAGCGCCACGGTGCGCTGACCTGCCAACCAGCCCGGCCCATTTTCCCACCAGTTTTTTTCCAGCTGGTGGCGGTGAAATCGTTCTATATTATTCATTGCCTGCCTGACAGCTTCCATCAGGAAAGGACCTACGCTTTCAGCTGCCTGAATCAGCTCTTCCTCACTGACCCTGAGCTGCTTTAGCCTGGCCTGATCAAATTTTTCCGTATAATCAAAAAGTGCAGTATCACC
>PXFD01000190.1 GCA_003564505.1 Syntrophomonadaceae bacterium | reverse complement strand
GCAAAGAGATAGAAGAAAAGGTCTAAGCACGAATAAATAGTTTCTGAAAGGGTGTTTTGATGTCTGATCTTTACAGTCAGATTGACAATTCTTCTCTGCTAATGTTTCTTTTTTATCCCCAGAAACGCCACAGCAGACCTCCCCGCGGAGCATTTGACCTGGAAGTGCCCGTTACTGGAGAGGTAACTATAACCTGCCGGGCATATCCCGGCGAAGAGGGAAAACCGTGGCTGCTTTATTTCCATGGTAATGGGGAAGTAGTCAGCGATTATGACGGTATTGCCCCCCTGTATAATGAAAAAGGTTTAAACTTGCTGGTGGCTGATTACCGTGGTTATGGTGCCAGCAGCGGTAACCCGACTTTTAAAGATATGGTCAGTGATGCCAAAGCAATTTTTGATCATGTCACTGCTGAAGAAAGTGAAATTGGTGTCGGACAGAGCTGGTATGTAATGGGCCGGTCACTGGGCAGTATTTCTGCCCTGGAGCTGGCAGCAAACCGTGCAGATCAGGTTAAAGGAATAATCATAGAAAGCGGCTTTATCAGTGTGGCCGGTTTGATTCGCCACCTGGGTCTGCCTTCACCTGGTGACCTTTCGCACCTGGAAGAAGAGTACAGACGCCTGACTGCTGATATTGAACTGCCTGCCCTGATAATCCATGGTGAGCATGATCGCCTGGTTCCACTTACCCAGGGCAAAGATTTATATGATAGTCTCGGCTCAGAACAAAAAAAACTGGTGGTTATCCCGGGTGCTGACCATAACGATATTATGTTTGTTAATCAGGAAAAGTACATAGAAGCAATTGATAACTTTACTTCCGGCAGGTAAAACATTTTGGCAAGGGGGGAAAATTGAATGCTGATTAAAGATATTATGACCAAGAATGTTATAACTGTATCAACCGAAGATTCTGTGGAAAAGTGTGCAAAGTTATTACAGGAAAATGATATAAGTGGTCTGCCGGTAATCGACGAAGAAGATCATGTGGTAGGTATTGTTACCGAGGGTGATTTGATCAGGCGGGCTTCGAGGATTAAAGCGCCGGGTTATCTTGAGATTTTAGGCGGCCTGATTTACCTGGGCAGTCCAAAAAAATTCGTCGATGAATTGCAGCGTGCTATGGCCGTTACAGCCGGCCAGCTAATGAGCACAGATGTTGTTTCCATCAGGCCTGATGATAAAGTTGAAAAAGCGGCAACTGTGATGGTGGAAAAGGGTATTAACCGGCTGCCTGTTCTTGATGTCAGGGATAAACTGATTGGGATAGTTTCCAGACGCGATATAATGGGCTGTCTTTACAGTAATAATAGCTAAGCTTAGTGGTGATGACTAATGGTTGTCAGTAAAGGGGTCAGGGTAGCCCTGGCGGGCTCCCTGATTAATTTTTGTTTTGGCATATTTTATGCCTGGTCGGTATTTGCCGATGGGCTGATCAGTGAACTGGGTTGGTCTAAGTCGGCAGCCATGTTTCCTTATACCCTTGAACTGCTGGTTTTTTCAGTTTTCATGGTTTTCGGAGGGCGCTTTCAGGATCGCTTTGGCCCGAGAAAGGGACTTCTAATTAGCGGGATCTTTACCGGCCTTGCTTTAATCCTCTGTGCTTTGACAGCAAGCCCCATTGGCGTAGCTCTTTCCTTTGGTGTGATTTTTGGCAGCGCTGCTGCCTTTGGTTACTCAGCTGTAACCCCGGCAGTTTTAAGCTGGTTCCCCTCGGGCAGAAGAGGTATGGTGACCGGTGTTATCCTGATGAGTCTTGGTGCGGCCGCGTTAATTTGGGCTCCTGTAATAAATGTGCTCATAATCCGGGTAGGTGTGCTGAATGCATTTATTATCTGTGGCATTACTCTTTTTACGGTCATAATCATAACTTCCAGGTTTATTATTCCGGCCCCGATAAGTGATGAGCCCGAGGTGATGGAAGAGCACCACGGTTCTTTTCCTGCTGATGGAAAGAATGAACAGCTCTGGCGCCAGATTATTCGCAAACCTACTTTCCGCTTGCTCTGGTTGATGATGGGTCTGACCAGCGGTGTCGGTTTTATGTTTATTGGCCACCTGGTGCAGATTGCCGAGCTTAACTATAATATTGCCTGGGGTTATGCCCTGGTTTCGTTATTTGCCCTGACCAATGCCCTGGGACGCCTGGTTGGCGGGGCCCTGTGTGACCGTATCGGTTTTATCAACAACTTAAAGACGGCATTGTTTATGATGATCATATCAATGCTGATGTTTTTCAGCGGTCTTGGCTGGCAGGCCATGGTGTTTGGCACACTGCTTCTCGGCTTGAGTAACGGCAGCCTCTATACTACCTATCCTGTAATCGTGGCCAAAGCTTTCGGCCTGAAAAATTTCGGCATTAATTACGGGATGATTTTTACTTCTATTGGTATCGTCGGCAGTTTGGGACCCCTGGTTGCAGCTTTCCTGGCAGACCTGACCGGAACATATAACCCAGCTTTTATTCTGGGGACAGCTGCGGCACTATTCTGCTATGTCCTTGTAGCAAAATTGAAAAAGAATACAATGTCTTATTGACGCCCCTTTTCCAAACATAATAAAATTTTGTAATTGATAAAAGAAGAGTCCTAACAGACGAGGATTCTTTATGTTATTATATAAAGATAAAGGGAAGAATAATATTAACTGGAGTGGTTTTCGTGCCATTAAAGTACAAATTGACGGTTTTAGCACTGGTTGTATCATTAGCTGCGGCAGTGTTAATTTTGACCAATCAAGACACGGAATTAACTGATGAAATTGAAATAGAGCATATGGCAATAGAAAATAACAGCACCAGCCAGGAAGAGATGGCAGATATTGATGAAGAATTCAAACCTGCTGCGGATCCCTACCAGGCTTACCTGGATGCTCGTGATGCGGGCAGTCCAATCGTGCTTGAATTCTATGCCCGCTGGTGAAGTGCCTGTGTGATGATGGAGCCCGTGATCATGGCTCTAAAGGAGCATTATGCCGGTGAAGTAGAAATAATTGTTGCTGATATTGAGCAGCCAGAAACAGAACCGCTGCTTGAAGAATTTGCAGTTCACTATATTCCGGCTTTCTTTTTTATAGACGAAAATGGGGTCGTTTTATTTGAGGAAGCAGGTGCTTTCAGCTTTGAAGAGATGGCTGAAAGAATTGATCCCCTGGTTAGCGATAGTACTGAAAACGGGACTTTATCCGGCCTGGATCATTTCTTTTCAGTAACCCTGCCAGGTGTTATGGGACAGCGCTCTGCCCTGGCCCTGGCCCTGGTTTTTATCGGGGGAGTAGTCACCAGTATCAGTCCCTGCATCCTGTCAATGGTTCCGCTTCTGGTTAGCTATATCGGTGGTTATGGCGGGGATGGGCCGAGATCCAGGGGTTTTATGCTTTCTTCATCTTTTGTAACCGGACTGGCTATTACTTTTGCCGTTTTAGGTTTTATTGCTGCCTATTTCGGACAGATTTTCGGGCAAATTGATGCAGTCTGGTACTATATCCTTGCCGCCGTGGCTATTATAATGGGGCTGCAGCTACTGGGTGTTCTTACGTTCACCCTGCCCGGCCTGCAAAAAATTCCTGTCAGGAAAGCCGGCTTTGGCGGGTCCCTGGTGATGGGCATTTTATTTGGCCTGGTGGCATCACCCTGCGCTACGCCGGTCCTGGCTGTAATTATTACCTATGCAGCCGTACAGGCTGAACCGGTTTACGGCAGCGGGCTGCTCTTTATTTACGGTATCGGCCACGGGCTGCCCCTGCTAATTGCAGGGACTTTTACCGGCTTTGCCCGCAGCCTGCCCCGTTTTAACAGGTATACGCAATACCTCAGTTATGCCAGCGGTTTTATACTGATTGTTTTAGGGTTGATCCTCCTGGCCTGGATCAACTGGTAATAATATTATAAGCTGCCGGTTTTATGAATACCGGTAATAAATAATCATAAGGAGTTGATTAATAGAGATGGAAGTAAATATCCTTGTAGGCGGAGCTGCCGGACAGGGTATGGATACAGTGATGAATCTTCTTGGCAAAAGCCTGGTCAGGGAAGATTACGGGCTGATTTATACTAAGGATTACATGTCCCGGGTGCGGGGCGGACATAACTTTTCCACTTTACGCATTGCCGGGGGTACTCCCTGGACAACGGTTCATTCAGTAGATATCCTGGTAGCCCTTAATGAAGAAACTTATAAACTGCATTATCATAAGCTTGTCCCTTCGGGACGGATTATCTATGACCCTGATGTTTTTACCCTTCCGGAAGATGAAGACAGGGGGGTCCCGGTTGAGCTGAAAAAGCTGGCCGAAGAAGCAGGCGGCAAGGTGATGGCCAACACTGTTGCGGTTGGTGCTCTCCTGGTTCTACTTGGTATGGAAAGCAATACTGTGGAAGAGCTGCTTGAAGAAACCTTCAAAGAAAAGGAAGGGATGGCCGGCAAAAATGTCAACGCTCTTAAAGCGGGAATGGCAGCGGCAGAAAAGTTTTGCAGTGCCTGTTTTTCACTGCCTCCCAAGAATGAAGATGGTCAGAAGCTATTTATTGATGGCAATCAGGTCCTTGGAATGGCTGCCCTGGGCAGCGGTTGTCGTTTCCTGTCAGCTTACCCGATGACACCATCGACCGGTGTGATGAATTACCTGGCCGGTAAAAGTAAAGAATACCCGGTTGTAGTTGAGCAGGCCGAGGATGAAATTGCCGCAATTAATATGGCCCTGGGAGCTTCCTACAGCGGAGTCCGTTCCTTAACCTGTACTTCCGGCGGCGGTTTTGCCCTGATGGTAGAAGGGCTTTCCCTGGCCGGGATGATTGAGACCCCGCTGGTTATAATTTTGGCCATGCGGCCCGGTCCTGCTACAGGGCTGCCCACCCGCACTGAACAGGGTGATCTGGAATTTGCCATTCACGGCGGTCATGGAGAGTTTCCGCGAGCGGTCCTTGCTGCCACTTCCCATGAAGATGCATTTTACCGTTTGAATAAAGCTTTCGAGCTGGCTGACCGTTACCAGGTGCCGGTTATTTTTCTATCCGATCAGAACTTCGCTGATACTCATCGATCGGTGGAGCCTTTCGATTTTGGAAGGCTCAGCTACAATAGGCACCTGGTTGAAGACGGCGGCTATGAAAAGCCATACCAGAGGTACCGCCTGACCGAAAGTGGTATATCACCACGCGCTATACCGGGCCAATTTCCCGGGGAAACGGTGCTGGTTGACAGCGACGAACATGATCAGAATGGCAATATCATTGAAAGTGCTGAAGAACGCAACCAGATGTCTGCCAAAAGGATGCGCAAGCTAAAAGCTCTGGCAGAAGAATTGGATGAGCCCGATCTTTATGGCGACCCCCGTCCGGAAACACTGCTTATAGGATGGGGCTCCACTTATGGTGTATTAAGGGAAACGATTGATGCCTTATCCGCCTCGGGTTTAAAAGTTGCCATGCTGCACTTCAGCGATATCTGGCCGCTGCCGCAAAAAAGACTGCGCAGCCTGCTGCCCGAAGTGCGGTTAAGCTGCTGCGTGGAAAATAACGCTACCGGCCAGCTGGCGTCACTGATCCGCCGGGAAACCGGTTTGACAGTTGATAAAAGGATTAACAAAAACAACGGGAGACCCTTCATGCCCGATGAAATAATCAAGGAGGTGGAGAAATATCATGAAAGCTGATCATTTTTTACTGGGTGAAACGGCCTGGTGTCCCGGTTGTGGTAATTTCCCGATCAGGGAAGCTTTGGCTGAAGCCCTGGCCGAGCTTGATCTTCCACCTGAACAGGTATTAATATGTTCCGGTATCGGCCAGGCGGCCAAGATGCCACACTATATCAAGGCCAATGGTTTCAACGGACTGCACGGCAGGGCTCTTCCTCAGGCGCTTGGGGCAAGAATAGCCAATAAAAATTTAAAAGTGATAGTTTCTTCCGGTGATGGCGACAGTTATGGTGAAGGGGGAAACCATTTTGTTCACAACGTTCGCCGCAACCCGAACCTGGCTCACTTTATACATGATAACCAGGTTTATGGTTTGACCAAGGGACAGGCCAGTCCCACCAGTGACCGGGGAATGGTAACCGGAGTCCAGGTTAACGGGGTTATCAACCCGGCTCTCAATCCCCTGGCGCTAGCGCTTGTCCTCGGCGCCGGTTTTGTCGCCCGTTGTTTCAGCGGTGAAAAGGAACACTTGAAGGAGACGATGAAAGCAGCGATCAATTTCGAAGGGTATGCCCTGGTTGATATACTGCAGCCATGTGTTTCTTTTAATAAACGTAATACTTATAAATGGTATAAGGACAGGGTGCACTTTCCTGATGTAAGTGATCCTGAAGACTGGTCTGCCGCGATGGATTTGGCCAGGCAGTGGGGGGATCAAATCCCATTGGG